>NZ_JBWKJV010000011.1:149362-168187 GCF_056432045.1 Streptomyces sp. NPDC045701
CGCCGCCCCCCCCCCCCCCCCCCCCGCGACGATGGGGTCGCTCTCCCGCCCTCTCCCCCCCCCCCCCCCCCCCCCCCCCCCCCCCCCCCCCCCCCGGACCCGGTGTCGCTGGAGCGGCGGGCGCGGGCCCGCCGTCTGATCTTCCGGGTCGGTGGGTGGCGTGCGGGCGGGCGTCATGGACACCGCGCCCGTCCGTCACCAGGTCGGTCAGGTCAGGGCCCTCAGGCGAGACCGGCGACCAGGTCCGCGACCGACTTGCGCCGGCCGGTGTAGAACGGGACCTCTTCCCGTACGTGCATCCGCGCCTCGGAGGCGCGCAGGTGACGCATCAGGTCGACGATCCGGTACAGCTCGTCCGCCTCGAAGGCGAGGATCCACTCGTAGTCGCCCAGCGAGAACGACGCGACCGTGTTGGCCCGCACGTCCGGGAAGCCGCGGGCCATCTTGCCGTGGTCGGCGAGCATCCGGCGCCGGTCCTCGTCGGGCAGGAGGTACCAGTCGTAGGAGCGCACGAAGGGGTACACCGAGACGTAGTCGCGCGGCGTCTCGTCGGCGAGGAACGCCGGGATGTGCGACCGGTTGAACTCGGCGGGGCGGTGCAGCGCCATGTTCGACCACACCGGCTCCAGCGCGCGGCCCAGCCGGGTGCGGCGGAAGAGGTTGTACGCCTCCTGGAGCGCGTCCGAGGTCTCGGCGTGCCACCAGATCATCAGGTCGGCGTCGGCGCGCAGACCGGACACGTCGTACGTGCCGCGGACGGTGACGTCCTTGGCGGCGAGCTGGTCGAACAGCTCCTGGACCTCGTCGGCGTGACCGGCCCGGTCCTCGGGCAGGACGTCGCGCAGCTTGAAGACGGACCACAGGGTGTAGCGGATGACCTCGTTGAGGTCCTTCGCCTTCTTACCGGCGTTCGGGATCTTTTCGGGCGCACTCATAGGGCTATTCTCGCTCGTCACTCAGGGTGCCTCGCGCCAGGGTCGGCGTGGCGAGGATCTCGTCGGCCGCACGCCGTGCGCTCGCGATGGTGGCGGGGATGCCCACGCCGTCGTAGGCGGCTCCGCACACCCGCAGACCGGGCAGTTTCGCGACGGCGGCACGGATGCGGGCGACCCGGGCGAGGTGTCCGACCGGATACTGGGGCAGGCCGCCGATCCAGCGGGTGACCTCGGTGGCGACGGGCCGGGCGGTCAGCCCGGTGGCGTCGGCGAGGTCCTTCAGGGACGCGGAGACGAGGTCGGCGTCGTCGCGGTGCAGGTGCTCCTCCTCGCCGTACCGGCCGACTGAGGTGCGCAGCACGACGAGGTCACCCGCGCCCTCGTCGGTCCACTTCCACTTCCGCGTGGAGAAGGTGGACGCCTTGATGGTGCGGCCGTCGACCGGCGGGACGAGGAAGCCGGAGCCCGCGGGCAGCGCCCCGTCGGCCTCGGTGCGCCGGAAGGCGAGGGTGACCAGGGCCATGGAGGCGTACTGGACGGCGGCCAGTTCGGCGGCGGCGGCCGGGGACTCGGCGGCGAGCAGCTCGGAGGCGGACCAGGCAGGGGTCGCGACGATCACGGCGCCGGCGCGCAGGACGCGTCCGCCGGTGCGGATGTTCCAGCCTCCCGCGGCCGCCCGGGTGAGGGCGTGGACGGGCGTGTCGGTGAGGATCTCGCCGCCCCGCGCGGTGACGGCGCCGGCGACCGCGCCGGGCAGGGTGCCGATGCCACCCGCGATGCCCATGAAGGCGGGCCCGGTCTGCTGCCCGCCCGCCCGCTGGAGGGCGCGGACGGCCCCGGTGAGGGTGGGGTGGGCGCGGGCGGCCTCGAAGAGCTTCGGTACGGCGGCGCGCATCGAGATGGCGTAGGCGTCGCCCGCGTACACCCCGCCGAGCAGCGGTTCCACCAACCGGTCGACGACCTCGCGGCCGAGGCGGTCGGCGACGTAGCGGCCGACGGCGATGTCGTCGCCGAGGGCGGCGGGGTCGGCGGGCGGCAGGTCCCTCTCGTGCTCGACGCGGGCGAGGCCCTCGGGGGACAGCAGCCCGGCGAGGGCGGCCGCGTCACCGGGAACGCCCATGACGTGTCCCTTGGGCATCGGCCGGAGCGCGTCGCGGGTCCAGACGGCGGCGGTCGCGGTGGCCGGGGGCTGGAGGCGGTCGCCGAGGCCGACGGCGCGGGCGAGGTCGGTCGCCTCCGGGCGGCGGGCGAGCATCGACTCGGCGCCGAGGTCGACGGGGGCGCCCGCGATCTCGCCCGCGTGGAGCTTGCCGCCGAGCCGGGTGGTGGCCTCCAGCACGGTCACACGCCGCCCGGCGGTGACCAGCCGGTGGGCAGCGGCGAGGCCCGCGATGCCGCCGCCGATGACGACGACGTGGCCGCTTGTGGAGGTGTCGCCTGAGTCCGCGTTCATGTTCCCACTCTCTCAAACGCCGTTCCGAGTCCCGACCGTGACCGGTTCGTGAGCCGGGGACCGGCAACCGGCCCGCTCCCCCGTACGTCCAACGGGCACACCGTCGCAGGGGAATCGGGGGGATCGTGCGCGTATCCGGTCACGGGCTCGCGGCCGTCCTGCTCACCGCCTCGCTCGCGCTCGCCGGGTGCGGCGCGTCGGACGACGGCGGGGGCGCCGGGAGCGACAGGGCCGCCGGCGGCGCCAAGGCGGATCAGGGGTTCACGGCGGGCGGGCCCGCGGCGGGCGCGGAGGCGAGTCCGGCGGCCACGGCGCCGCCTGCGCGGGGGCAGTGGCAACAGCACGTGATCCGTACCGCGGTGCTGACCGTCGAGGTCCGGGACGCCACGAAGGCGCTGGCGAGGGCCCGTGCGGTCACGGAGGCCGCGGGCGGTCACGTCGCCGACGAGACGACCGGGCGCGTCGACGACGACCACGTGACCTCGCAGCTCGTGCTGCGCGTGCCGCAGGCCGCGTACGACGCGACCCTGCGGGAGCTCGCGGGCGCCGGGAAGCTGCTCTCGCGCACGGCGCGGGCCAAGGACGTCACCGACCAGGTGGTCGACGTGGAGAGCCGGATCGCCACCCAGCGGGCGAGCGTCGCCCGGGTGCGGGAGCTGATGGACGAGGCGACGAAGCTGAGCGACGTGGTGGCCCTGGAGGGGCAGTTGAGCACACGGCAGGCGGACCTGGAGTCGCTGCTGGCCCAGCGGGCGGCGCTGAGGGACCGTACGGCGATGGCCACGATCACGCTGCACCTCAGTGAGCGGGAGGAGCCCGCTGGGGACGGGGACGACGGCGGCCCGGGGTTCGTGGACGCGCTGAGCGGCGGCTGGAACGCGCTGGTGACGACCGGGAAGTGGGCCGGGATCGTGCTGCTGGCGGTGGCACCGTGGGCGGTGGTGCTCCTCGCCGGGTACGCCGGGTGGCGGTGGTCGGCCCGGTGGCGGCCGGGCCGGCGGCGGTCGGCGGAACGGCCGGATGCGGAGGGCTCCTCGTCGTAGCGTGTTCCGCATGAACCAGCTGGGACGAGAACGACTGTTGATCATCGGTGGGGACGCGGCCGGGATGTCCGCCGCGTCCCAGGCACGCCGGCTGAAGGGCCCGGACGAGCTGGAGATCGTCGCGTTCGAGCGGGGGCACTTCACCTCGTACTCGGCGTGCGGGATCCCCTACTGGGTCGGTGGCGACGTCGACGGGCCGGACCGGCTCGTCGCCCGCACCCCGCGGGAGCACCGGGAGCGCGGCATCGACCTGCGGCTGCGGACGGAGGTGACCGGGCTCGACGTGGACCGGGGCCGGGTGCGCGTACGTGACGTGGAGTCGGGCGCCGAGTCGTGGGAGGGCTACGACAAGCTGGTGGTCGCCACCGGCGCCCGGCCGGTGCGGCCCCCGCTGCCGGGTGTCGACGCGGCGGGCGTGCACGGGGTGCAGACGCTGGACGACGGACAGGCCCTGCTGGACACGCTGACCGGGCTGAACGGCACGCCGGGGCGGCGCGCGGTGGTGGTGGGCGCCGGGTACATCGGGGTGGAGATGGCGGAGGCGCTGCTCACCCGGGGGTACGAGGTGACCGTCCTCAACCGGGGCGAGCAGCCGATGTCCACGCTGGACCCGGACATGGGGCGGCTGGTGCGGGAGGCGATGGACGGCCTCGGCATCACCACGGTCGCCGGCGCGGACGTCACCAAGTTCCTGACCGGCGACGACGGGCGGGTGCGGGCGGTGGCGACGGACGACGCCGAGTACCCGGCGGACGTCGTCGTGCTGGGTATGGGCGTGGCACCCGAGACGACCCTGGCGCGGGAGGCCGGGCTGCCGCTCGGCGCGTACGGCGGGCTGCTCACCGACCTGTCGATGCGGGTGCGCGGACGCGAGGAGATCTGGGCGGGCGGCGACTGCGTCGAGGTGCTGGACCTGGTCTCGGGCCGTGAGCGGCACATACCGCTGGGCACCCACGCCAACAAGCACGGCCAGGTCATCGGCTCCAACGTGGCCGGCGGGTACGGCACGTTCCCGGGCGTCGTCGGCACGGCGGTCAGCAAGGTGTGCTCGCTGGAGATCGCCCGCACGGGGCTGCGCGAGAAGGACGCGGCGGCGGTGGGGCTGCGGTTCGTGACGGTGACGGTCGAGTCGACCAGCCGGGCCGGGTACTACCCGGGGGCGGCGCCGATGACGGTCAAGATGCTCGCCGAGCGCCGTACGGGCCGGCTGCTGGGGTGCCAGATCGTGGGCCGCGAGGGCGCGGCGAAGCGGGTGGACATCGCGGCGGTGGCGCTCACGGCCGGGATGACGGTCGAGCAGATCGCGGCCCTGGACCTGGGGTACGCCCCGCCGTTCTCCCCGGTCTGGGACCCGGTGCAGGTCGCCGCCCGCAAGGCCGTGGCGGCGGTGCGGAAAGCCGGCGCGTGACGGGGCCGGAGCGGCGCGGTACCGGCCCGGGGGCGCGAGCCGGGGACGGGCGGGGCGGTGGTGGGCGGGCCCTCGCCCACCACCGCGGCCGGCCGCGGAAGCGTCAGCGGGCGGTGTGCGTGTGGACGTGCTCGACCAGGCGGGTCAGGGCGTCCGGGTCGGTGGTCGGCAGGACGCCGTGGCCGAGGTTGAAGACGTGCCCCTCCAGCCCGGCGGCGGCGTCCAGGACCTCGCGGGTCTTGGTCTCGACCGCCTCACGGCTGGAGAAGAGGACGGCCGGGTCGAGATTGCCCTGGAGGGCCTTGCCCGGGCCGACGCGGCGGGCAGCCTCGTCCAGCGGGACGCGCCAGTCGACACCGACGACGTCGGCGCCCGCCTCGCCCATGAGGCCGAGGAGCTCGCCGGTCCCGACGCCGAAGTGGATGCGCGGCACGCCGTACCCCTCGACCGCGCGGAACACCTTCGCGGAGGCGGGCATGACCGAGCGCCGGTAGTCGGCGGGGGCGAGGGCGCCGACCCAGGAGTCGAAGAGCTGGACCGCGGAGGCGCCGGCCTCGATCTGCACCTTGAGGAACGCGGCGGTGATGTCGGCGAGGCGGTCCAGCAACTCGGCCCACAGCTCGGGGTCGCCGTACATGAGGGCCTTGGTGTGCTCGTGGTTGCGCGACGGGCCGCCCTCGACGAGGTAGCTCGCCAGGGTGAAGGGCGCGCCCGCGAAGCCGATGAGCGGCGTGGTACCGAGCTCGCCGGTGAGCATCCCGATGGCCTCGGTGACGTACCGGACGTCGTCGGGAGTGAGGGCGCGCAGCCGGTCGAGGTCCGCCCGGCGGCGGATCGGCTCGGCGACGACGGGGCCGACGCCCGGCTTGATGTCGAGGTCGATGCCGATGGCCTTGAGGGGGACGACGATGTCGCTGAAGAAGATCGCGGCGTCGACCTTGTGCCGCCGTACCGGCTGGAGGGTGATCTCCGTGACCAGCTCGGGCCGCATGCACGACTCCAGCATCGGAATGCCTTCGCGCACCTTCAGGTACTCGGGCAGCGACCGTCCCGCCTGCCGCATGAACCACACCGGGGTGTGCGGCACGGGCTCGCGCCTGCACGCCTTCAGGAACGCGGAGTCGTAGGTCTTCGTCTGCTGGCCCGAAGGGCTGTCAATGGCACTCACGCCCAGAATCTTCGCACGTACGGCCAAGCGGCTGGCGTGCTGCGGGTGTCTCTCCCCGCGCGGGGCCGCCCTTCCGCCTACTCTTCCCCGCATGGCTGCGGCTCAGGGACAGTTCTCCGATCACTCCGACGACGCCGAGGGAACGACCGACAGGGAGGGTACGTCCGTCCCGCCCGCCTTCCGGCTGGCGGTGGAGGGGCTGCGCGGGGCGCGGTTGCGGCCGGAGATCGAGGTCGATCCGTCCAAGCCCCCGCAGCGGCTCGCGCCGTACGCGTACGCCCTGGAGGCGGCGGTCGTCGAGGACGACGAGGACCTGGCGGACGGCCGGCTGGTGCTGCTGCACGACCCGGCCGGCCACGAGGCGTGGCAGGGCACGTTCCGGCTGGTGACGCTGGTGCGCGCGGAGCTGGAGCCGGAGATGGCGGCCGACCCGCTGCTGCCCGAGGTGTCCTGGTCGTGGCTGACGGGCGCGCTGGAGGCGCGGGGTCTGCCGTTCGAGGAGGCTTCGGGCACCGTCACCCGTGCGGGGTCTCACTACTTCGGTGGACTCGCGGACCGCCGCCCGGCGACGCAGATCGAGATCCGGGCGTCCTGGACGCCGCGCGAGGGCCGGGGCGGGGTGCCCGACACGGCGGCGCACCTGGCGGCGTGGTGCGACCTGCTCTGCCAGATCGCGGGCCTTCCGCCGTCCGTCGCGGGGCCGCTGGACCCGGGCTCGGCGGCCGTCGTGTCCCTCCCCCAGCGGCGGGGCCCGCAGCACCCGTAGGGCCTGCCGCCCGACAGTTCCGTCGTCCCGCGCCCGGAACAGCCCCGCCGCGTGTCCCTCTTCGCGGCGGCTCAGGGGTCCGGGCCCACCGGCCGGCAGCACCGGCGCGCGCCGGCCGAGGGCGCGGCGGCATCCCGTAGGCTGCACGCCCTCGTGCCGGGCCGGGGTGTCGTTCCCCCACCCGAACCAGCGCCCGGGGGCGCGTCCCGACGATCACGACGAGCGCCCCGCGCGGGACGGGGCGCTCGTAGGATGATCGATCGCCCGTCCGAATTGCCCTAATTGTTACTCACTAAATCGTGATCTTCCCCTAAAGGCGGGCGCCAGGGCTGCCGAAGAGGTTTGTGACCCTTCAAACACGGTTCGCCCCGGCTTCTTCCCCGAGCCGGCTGTGTCCCGCACCTTCCCAGGAGGCCTGGTGTCCGTTCTCCTCGAGCAGCCCGCAAGCCTGGTCGCCTACCGCCCGAACAAGCCGACGGCCATGGTCGTCGTGGCCGACCCGCGCGTCCGCTCCACCGTCACCCGCCACCTGTGGGCCCTCGGAGTGCGTGACGTCATCGAGGCGTCGTCCATCGCGGAGGCCCGTCCCCGCGTCGGCAGCCCGCGCGACATCTGCGTTGCCGACGTCCACCTGCCCGATGGCTCCGGGCTCACCCTGCTGTCCGAGACCCGTGCCGCCGGCTGGCCCAACGGGCTCGCCCTTTCGGCGGCCGACGACATCGGCGCCGTACGCAACGCCCTCGCCGGGGGCGTCAAGGGCTACGTCGTCACCGGCACCCGCACCAACATCGGCCACCCCACCCGTCCCGGCGCCGCCCCCATCGGCGCCGCGGCCGCGCGGCTCGGCCACCGCCGCCCCCCGGGCGCCCCGAGCCACCCGGGCGGCTACCGGGAGCTCTCCGGCCGCGAGGTCGAAGTGCTCCGGCTGGTCGCCGAAGGCCAGTCCAACAAGGCCATCGGCGTCTCGATGGGCCTGTCCGCACTGACCGTCAAGAGCCACCTGGCCCGCATCGCCCGGAAGCTCGGCACCGGCGACCGGGCCGGAATGGTCGCCGTGGCCCTTCGTACGGGAATCATCCACTGACCGGTTCACCCCACCCCCGCGCCCGTCGACGGAACGTTCCGTCGACGGGCGCCTGCCGTTCACGGATACCCTTGACAGGTGACCGACGCCCAAGAGACCGCAGCAGAGACAGCACTGCGCACCACCGGGGGCGGCCCTCCGGACGACGGCGTCGCAGACGGCGTGGCCGACGAGACGCCGATCCCCTTGCTGGAGCCCCGCGAGGGCATCCCGCCCGTGGTGGCCGACGAGCATGCCCTCGCCGGGGTGATCGCCGCCTTCGCGCGCGGCACCGGTCCTGTCGCCGTGGACGCCGAGCGCGCTTCCGGGTACCGCTACGGCCAGCGGGCCTACCTCGTGCAGCTGCGGCGCGAGGGTGCGGGCAGCGCGCTGATCGACCCGGTCGGCTGCCCCGACCTGTCCGGACTCGGCGAGGCGCTGGCCGGTGCCGAGTGGATCCTGCACGCCGCCACCCAGGACCTGCCGTGCCTGCGGGAAATAGGCATGGTGCCCACCCGGCTGTTCGACACCGAGCTGGCCGGCCGCCTCGCGGGGTTCCCGCGCGTCGGCCTCGGCGCGATGGTGGAGTCGGTGCTGGGGTACGCCCTGGAGAAGGGCCACTCCGCGGTGGACTGGTCCACCCGCCCGCTGCCCGAGCCCTGGCTCCGGTACGCCGCGCTGGACGTCGAGCTTCTCGTCGACCTGCGGGACGCGCTGGAGAAGGAGCTGGACCGGCAGGGCAAGCTGGAGTGGGCGCACCAGGAGTTCGCCGCGATCGCGTCCGCCCCGCCGCCCCCGCCCCGCAAGGACCCGTGGCGCCGGACCTCCGGCATGCACAAGGTCCGCCGTCGCCGCCAGATGGCGGTCGTACGGGAACTGTGGACGGCCCGCGACCGGATCGCCCAGCGGCGTGACGTGTCGCCCGGCAAGGTGCTCAGCGACGCCGCCATCGTCGAGGCCGCCCTCGCCCTGCCGCCCAACGTGCAGGCACTGACCGCGCTGCCCGGTTTCGGGCACCGCATGGGCCGCCGCCAGCTGGAGCAGTGGCAGGCGGCGGTGGACCGGGCCAAGGCGCTGCCGGACGCCGAGCTGCCGCAGCCCGGCCAGGCCGTGCAGGGCCCGCCCCCGCCGCGCGCCTGGGCGGACAAGGACCCGGCCGCCGCGGCACGGCTCTCGGCCGCCCGCTCGGCCGTCTCGGCGCTCGCCGAGTCACTGAACCTGCCGGCGGAGAACCTGATCACACCCGACACGGTGCGCCGGGTGTGCTGGGAGCCGCCCGCCGAGGTGTCGGCCGAGTCGGTGGCGGGCGCGCTCGCCGGGTACGGGGCGCGGCGGTGGCAGATCGAGCAGGTCACGCCGGCGCTGCTGACGGCGCTGACGGCGGCGAAGGACTGAGCCCGTCACCGGAAAGCCCCCGGCCGTTCGCGGCCGGGGGCTCCGGTGTCCTCGGGGGGCGGGGCAGCGGTCCGCGCCGGTGTACACGCCGAAGGCGCCCAAGGGCGTGCCGTCGGCCCTGAGGCGCTTCGGGCCGGTGCGGGCATGGCTCACCCCCGCCGCGGAAGGGCGCTTCGGGTGTGACCTTCGACGCTCCGGGCGGGGGGACTGTGCAGTCTGGTTACCCGCAAGTAGCATGGGCCGTGCAAGCGCGCGCTTAGCCGCGTGCCCGCAGCAGTGCCATCCCGCACCCTGGAGGAGAGCCATCGTGCCTCGTACCATCAGGGACGTCGTCTTCGTCGACGGCGTCCGCACCCCGTTCGGCAAGGCGGGCCCGAAGGGCATCTACCACGAGACCCGCGCCGACGATCTCGTCGTGAAGGCCATCCGGGAGCTGCTGCGCCGCAACCCCGGTCTGGACCCGGCGCGGATCGACGAGGTCGCCATCGCCGCGACCACGCAGACCGGTGACCAGGGATTGACCCTCGGCCGCACCGCCGGCATCCTGGCGGGCCTGCCGCAGTCGGTGCCCGGCTACTCCATCGACCGCATGTGCGCCGGCGCGCTGACCGCCGTCACCTCGGTCGCCGGTTCCATCGCCTTCGGCGCGTACGACGCCGTCATCGCCGGTGGCGTCGAGCACATGGGCCGCCACCCCATGGGTGAGGGCGTCGACCCCAACCCGCGGTTCGTCAGCGAGAAGCTGGTCGACGAGTCCGCCCTGTTCATGGGCATGACCGCCGAGAACCTGCACGACCGCTACCCGCACATCACCAAGCAGCGTGCCGACGAGTACGCCGTGCGCTCCCAGGAGAAGGCCGCCAAGGCGTACGCCAACGGCAAGATCCAGGCCGACCTGGTGCCGGTCTCGGTGCGCCGCACCAACGCCGAGGCCGGCGAGACCGGCTGGGGCCTGGTCACCGCCGACGAGCCGATGCGCCCGGGTACGACCCTGGAGTCGCTGGCCAACCTGAAGACGCCGTTCCGCGTCCACGGCAACGTCACCGCCGGCAACGCCGCGGGCCTCAACGACGGTGCCACCGCGTCGATCATCGCGTCCGAGGACTTCGCCCGCGAGAACGGCCTGCCGGTCAAGATGCGCCTCGTCTCGTACGCCTTCGCCGGCGTCGAGCCGGAGGTCATGGGCTACGGCCCCATCCCGGCGACCGAGAAGGCCCTGGCCAAGGCCGGTCTCTCGATCGAGGACATCAACCTCTTCGAGATCAACGAGGCCTTCGCCGTCCAGGTGCTGGCCTTCCTCGACCACTACGGCATCGCCGACGACGACGCGCGCGTCAACCAGTACGGCGGCGCCATCGCCTTCGGCCACCCGCTCGCCTCCTCCGGCGTACGTCTGATGACGCAGCTGGCGCGGCAGTTCGAGGAGCAGCCGGAGGTCCGTTACGGCCTCACCACCATGTGCGTCGGCTTCGGCATGGGCGCCACGGTCATCTGGGAGAACCCCCACTTCGACGGAGGCAGCAAGTGAGCACCACCGCTGAGCTTTTGAAGGGTGCGGCCGAGCTGTTCCCGGATGAGGTCGTCACCACCGCCCACGTACGGCACTTCGACCTGCCGTTCGGGGCGGGCCGGTTCGCGCTGATCACGCTGGACAACGGCTTCGACCACACCAAGCCGACCACCTTCGGCCCCCAGTCGCTGGCGAACCTCAACACCGCCATCGACCAGGTCGAGAAGGAGGCGGGCGAAGGCACCATCGTCGGTGCCGGCATCACCGGCAAGCCCTTCATCTTCGCCGTGGGCGCCGACCTCAAGGGCGTCGAGCTGCTGAAGCGCCACGAGGACGCGCTCGCCATCGGCAAGGGCGGCCACGACGTCTTCAAGCGGCTGTCGTCGCTGGGCGTGCCGACGTTCGCGTACTACAACGGCGCGGCGATGGGCGGCGGTGTCGAGGTCGGTCTGCACTGCACCTACCGCACCGTGTCGGCGGCCCTGCCGGCGTTCTCGCTGCCCGAGGTCTTCCTCGGCCTGGTTCCCGGCTGGGGCGGCTGCACCATCCTGCCGAACCTGATCGGCGCCGACCGCGCGGTATCGGTGATCATCGAGAACTCGCTCAACCAGAACAAGCAGCTCAAGGGCAAGCAGGTCTACGAACTCGGGATCGCCGACGCGATCTTCGAGGGCGCGGACTTCCTGGAGCAGTCGCTGCTGTGGACCGCGGCCGTCCTCAAGGGCGAGATCGTGGTCGAGCGCGCCGACGTCGACCGCGGCGAGGGCTGGGACGCGGCCGTGGCCCGCGGCCGGTTCATCGCGGACTCCAAGGTGCACGGCGCGGCCCCGGCCGCGTACCGGGCGCTGGAGATCATCGAGGCGGCCAAGGACGGCGACCTCCAGAAGGGCTTCGACGCCGAGGACACGGCGCTGGCCGACCTCATCATGGGCGGCGAACTGCGCTCCGGCATCTACGCCTTCAACCTGGTCCAGAAGCGCGCCAAGCGTCCGGCCGGCGCGCCGGACAAGAGCCTGGCCCGCCCGGTCACCAAGGTCGGTGTCGTCGGCGCCGGTCTGATGGCCTCGCAGCTGGCGCTGCTGTTCCTGCGCCGCCTGGAGGTGCCGGTCGTCCTGACGGACATCGACCAGGAGCGGGTCGACAAGGGCGTGGGCTACGTCCACGGCGAGATCGACAAGCTGCTCGGCAAGGGCCGCGTCAACCAGGACAAGGCCAACCGCCTCAAGGGCCTGGTCTCGGGCGTCCTGGACAAGGCCGAGGGCTTCGCGGACGCGGACTTCATCATCGAGGCCGTTTTCGAGGAGATGTCGGTCAAGCAGAAGGTGTTCGCGGAGGTCGAGGCGGTCGCCCCGGCGCACGCGATCCTCGCCACCAACACCTCCTCGCTGTCGGTGTCGGAGATGGCCTCGAAGCTCCAGCACCCGGAGCGGGTCGTCGGCTTCCACTTCTTCAACCCGGTCGCGATCCTCCCGCTGCTGGAGATCGTCCGCGGTGAGCAGACGGACGACGCGTCGCTGGCGACCGCGTTCGGCGTCGCGCGGAAGCTGAAGAAGACGGCCGTCCTGACGAAGGACGCCCCGGCGTTCGTCGTGAACCGCATCCTCACCCGCTTCATGGGCGAGATCCAGAACGTCATCGACGAGGGCACCCCGGTCGAGACCGCGGAGAAGGCCATCGAGCCGCTCGGTCTGCCGATGTCCCCGCTGGTGCTCCTGGAGCTGGTCGGCCCGGCGATCGGTCTGCACGTCTCGGAAACGCTGAACCGCGCCTTCCCGGACCGCTTCACCGTCTCCCCGAACCTCGCCGCCGTCGTCAAGGCCGGCAAGCGCGGCTTCTACGTCTACGACTCGGGCAAGCCCGAGCTGGACCCCGAGGTCGCGGCGCTGCTGAAGCAGGGCGACGTCGTCCTGACCGAGCAGCAGGTGCGGGACCGCGTCCTGGACGCGGTGGCGCAGGAGATCGGCCTGATGCTGGACGAGGGCGTCGTCGCGGAGGCCCAGGACATCGACCTGTGCCTCATCACGGGCGCCGGCTGGCCCTTCCACCTGGGCGGCATCACGCCGTACCTGGACCGAGAGGGCGTGTCGGAGCGCGTGAACGGCAAGCGTTTCCTGGCGCAGGGCGTGGCGAGCGTCCCGGCGTAACCCATCGCCGAGCACGCCTGACGGACGGGCCGCGGGGACTCCCCCGCGGCCCGTCCGCCGTTTCCGGCGGCGGCGGGACGCCGCGGGATGAGCCACCCGTGGGACGGCTGCCTGGGGGCCCGGGAGAGGGGACGGGGGGCGTGCCGGGGCTGCCCGTGGGGCCGGCCACCGGCTCCGCGCCCGCCGGGTCGCGCGGGCGCCCGGGCGGCGTGGGGCCGGTCAGACGTCGGCGAGGGCGGCGAGGAGGGCTTCGCCGTACTTGGCGAGCTTGTTCTCGCCCACGCCGCTCACTCCGCCCAGTTCAGCGAGGGTCGCGGGCGGGGCCGCGGCGATCTCGCGGAGGGTGGCGTCGTGGAAGATGACGTACGCGGGGACGCCCTGCTCCTTGGCGGTCGCCGCGCGCCAGGCGCGGAGCCGCTCGAACACGGGCAGCGCCTCCTCGGGCAGGTCGGCGACCGCGGCGCGCTTGGCGGAGGGGCCGGACCTGGCCGCCCGCGCGGGGCGTTCCGGTTCGCTGCGGAGCGGGACCTCGCGCCGGCCGCCGAGGACGTCGGCGGAGGTGTCGGTGAGGACGAGCGTGCCGTAGTCGCCCTCGACGGCGAGAAGGCCCTGGGCGAGCAGCTGGCGGGCCACCCCGCGCCACTGGGACTCGTTCAGCTCGGTGCCGATACCGAAGACGCTCAGGGCGTCGTGGTCGAACTGGATGACCTTCGCCGTCTTGCGGCCCAGCAGGATGTCGATGATCTGGCCCGCGCCGAACTTCTGGTTCCGCTCCCGCTTCAGCCGGACGATCGTCGACAGCAGCTTCTGCGCGGCGATCGTGCCGTCCCACGACTTCGGCGGCGACAGGCACGTGTCGCAGTTGCCGCAGGCCGTCGACTCCTGACCGAAGTACGCCAGCAGCCGCACCCGGCGGCACTCGACCGTCTCGCACAGCGCGAGCATGGCGTCGAGGTGCGCGGCGAGGCGGCGGCGGTGCTCGGCGTCGCCCTCCGAGCCGTCGATCATCTTGCGCTGCTGGACGACGTCCTGGAGCCCGTACGCCAGCCACGCCGTGGACGGCAGGCCGTCGCGCCCGGCTCGGCCGGTCTCCTGGTAGTAGCCCTCCACCGACTTCGGCAGGTCGAGGTGGGCGACGAAGCGCACGTCGGGCTTGTCGATGCCCATGCCGAAGGCGATCGTCGCGACGACGACCAGCCCGTCCTCGCGCAGGAACCGGGACTGGTTCCGGGCGCGGGTCCCCGCGTCGAGGCCCGCGTGGTACGGCACGGCCTCGACGCCGTTCTCCACCAGGAACGCCGCCGTCTTCTCGACGGACGCCCGCGAGAGGCAGTACACGATGCCCGCGTCGCCCGGGTGCTCGCCGCGGATCAGCTCCAGCAGCTGCCGCTTGGGCTCGTTCTTGGGGGCGATGCGGTACTGGATGTTGGGGCGGTCGAAGCTCGCCACGAAGTGCCGGGCGTCGCCGAGGTTCAGCCGGGCGGCGATCTCGGCGTGCGTCGCGCGGGTGGCGGTCGCCGTCAGGGCGATGCGCGGCACGTCCGGCCACCGCTCGTGGAGCGTGGACAGCTGGAGGTAGTCGGGCCGGAAGTCGTGGCCCCACTGGGCGACGCAGTGCGCCTCGTCGATGGCGAACAACGAGATGTTCCCGCGCCGCAGCAGCTGGAGCGTGGACTCGACCCGCAGCCGCTCCGGCGCCAGGTACAGCAGGTCCAGTTCACCGGCGGCGAACTCGGCCTCCACCAGCCGCCGCTCGTCCGGGCCCTGGGTGGAGTTGAGGAACCCGGCGCGCACCCCGAGCGCCCGCAGCGCGTCGACCTGGTCCTGCATGAGGGCGATCAGCGGGGAGACGACGACCCCGACGCCCGGGCGGACGAGGGCGGGGATCTGGTAGCACAGCGACTTGCCGCCGCCGGTCGGCATCAGGACCAGGGCGTCCCCGCCGCCCACCACGTGCTCGATGATCTCCCGCTGCTCGCCTCGGAAGGAGTCGTAGCCGAAGACCTTGCCCAGCACCCGCAGGGCGTCGTCGGTCTCGTGGTCCGCGTGGGGGGCGTCGCCGGGGGAGGTCATCCGGCGATTCTACGAGCGGCCGCCCCGAACGGCCCAAACGGCGGACGGGGCGGCCTGCGGTCCGCCGTGCCGGCGGTCCGGTACGCCCTACGGAGCCTTGGTGCCCAGCGGGCTCGAGCGGCGGCCCAGGCGGCTGTGGGAGCGCCCGTACACGAAGTACACGACGAGGCCCATCAGCATCCAGACGGCGAAGCGGAACCAGGTCTCGCCCGGGAGGTTGAGCATCAGCCACACCGAGGCTGCGACCGAGAGGATCGGGATGGCCGGCACCCACGGGGTGCGGAACGCGCGGTGCAGGTCGGGGCGGGTGCGGCGCAGGATGATCACGCCCAGGGCGACGACGACGAAGGCGAAGAGGGTGCCGATGTTCACCAGGGTCGCCAGCTCGTTGATGCTGGTGAAGCCGGCGATGATCGCGATGAGCACGCCGAGGAGGATGGTCGGCCGGTAGGGGGTGCGGAACCTGGGGTGCGTGATGGAGAAGAACCGCGGCAGCAGCCCGTCACGGCTCATCGCGAAGAACACCCGGGTCTGGCCGAGCAGCAGGATCAGGCAGACGGTGGTGAGGCCGACGGCGGCACCGAAACTGATGACGCCGGCGTAGAAGGGGTGCCCGGTCGCCTTGAAGGCGTCGGCCAGCGGTGCGCTCACCGAGAGCCTGCTGTAGTGCTGCATGCCGGTGACGACGAGCGAGACGGCGACGTAGAGCACGGTGCAGATGAGGAGGGAGCCGAGGATGCCGCGCGGCATGTCGCGCTGCGGCAGCTTGGTCTCCTCGGCGGCGGTGGCCACCACGTCGAAGCCGATGAAGGCGAAGAAGACGACGGAGGCGGCGGTGAAGATGCCCATGACGCCGAAGTTCGTCGGCTCGTAGCCGAAGATCGTCTGGACCAGCGGGGCGTCCCAGCCGGATGAGGCGGGCGGGGTCACGGCGTCGGGGATGAACGGCGAGTAGTTGTCCCCGACGATGAAGAACAGCCCCGCGATGATCACGATCATGACGACGGTGACCTTGATGGCCACGACCAGCGCCGTGATGTTGGCGGAGAGCTTCATGCCGAGCACCAGGATCACGGTGAGGACCAGGACCAGCAGGAAGGCGAGGATGTCGAAGGTGCCTCCCGCGACGTCCGGCCCCTGCAGCGCGGCGGGCAGGTGCCAGTCGACGTTGTCCATCAGCGACCGCACGTAGCCCGACCAGCCGACGGCGACGACCGCCGTGCCGAGGGCGAACTCCAGGACCAGGTCCCACCCGATGATCCAGGCCGGCAGCTCGCCGAGGGAGGCGTACGCGAAGGTGTACGCCGACCCGGCCACCGGCACCGTGGAGGCGAACTCGGCGTAGCAGAGCGCCGCCAGCGCGCAGACGATGCCCGCCGTGACGAAGGCCAGCGCGGTGGCGGGTCCGGCGGTCTCCTTGGCCACCTTGCCCGTGAGGACGAAGATGCCGGTGCCGATGATGACGCCGACGCCGAAGACCGTCAGGTCCCAGGCGGACAGCGACTTCTTCAGCGCGTGTTCGGGCTCCTCGGTGTCGCTGATCGATTGCTCGACGCTCTTCGTCCGGAACATCCCGGTGTCGCGTGACTGCTGGCCCATACTCACCGGCGTACCTCCGTAGCCATCGGCCTCTACCGCCCATGATCGAGAGGGGTGCGGGACGGCGCCCGCCCTGGGAGGCCCATTCACACGAAAGGACCGGCCGGAAACCCCTCGGGGTGCTCCGACCGGCCCAATGCGCGGTGTTCCGGACGACGTCAGTCGCGGGCGGCCTCGACCTGGGCCCGCTCGTACCGGCCGTCCAGCTTGGAGACCAGGCCGGTGACCTGGCGGGCGATGTCCGGGGCGGTGAGCCCGATCTCGGCCATGACCTCCTTGCGGGAGGCGTGGTCGAGGAAGCGCGGCGGGATGCCGAAGTCACGCAGCGGTACGTCGACACCGGCGTCGCGCAGCGCCTGGGCGACCGCGCAGCCGACGCCGCCGACGCGGCCGTTGTCCTCGACGGTGACCACGACGCGGTGGCGGTCGGCGAGCGGCGCCATGGCCCCGTCGACCGGCTTGACCCAGCGGGGGTCGACGACGGTGGTGGAGATGCCCTGCTTGTCGAGCAGGTCGGCGATCTCCAGGCACATGGGCGCGAGCGCGCCGACGGAGACCAGCAGCACGTCCGGCGTGTCCGTGTCCGGCTCGCGCAGGACGTCCATGCCGCCGATCCGGCCCACCGCCTCGACGGCGGGGCCGACGGCGCCCTTGGAGTAGCGCACCACGGTCGGCGCGTCGTCGACCTCGACGGCCTCGCGCAGCTGGGCGCGGACCTGGTCGGCGTCGCGCGGGGCGGCGATCCGCAGGCCGGGGACGACCTGGAGGATCGACATGTCCCACATGCCGTTGTGGGAGGCGCCGTCGGTGCCGGTGATGCCGGCCCGGTCCAGGACGAACGTCACTCCGCACCGGTGCAGGGCGACGTCCATGAGGACCTGGTCGAAGGCGCGGTTGAGGAAGGTGGCGTAGACGGCGAAGACCGGGTGGAGCCCGCCGGTGGCGAGGCCCGCCGCGGAGACGGCGCCGTGCTGCTCGGCGATGCCGACGTCGTACACCCGGTCGGGGAAGACCTTGGCGAACTTGTCCAGGCCGACCGGCTGGAGCATGGCCGCGGTGATGGCGACGATGTCCTCGCGCTCGTGACCGAGCTTCACCATCTCGTCGGCGAAGACGCCGGTCCAGTCGGCGCCGGAGCTGGAGATCGGCAGGCCGGTGTCGGGGTGGATCTTGCCGACGGCGTGGAAGCGGTCGGCCTCGTCCGCGAGGGCGGGCTGGTAGCCGCGGCCCTTCTCGGTGAGGCAGTGCACGATCACCGGTCCGCCGAACCGCTTGGCCCGGGTCAGCGCGGACTCCAGGGCCTCGATGTCGTGGCCGTCGATGGGGCCGACGTACTTCAGGCCGAGGTCCTCGAACATGCCCTGCGGCGCGATGAAGTCCTTCAGGCCCTTCTTGGCGCCGTGCAGCGTCTCGTACAGCGGCTTGCCCACGACCGGCGTGCGGTCGAGGATCTCCTTCGTACGGGCCAGGAAGCGCTCGTAGCCGTCGGTGGTGCGGAGCGTGGCGAGGTGGTTGGCGAGGCCGCCGATCGTCGGGGCGTAGGAGCGCTCGTTGTCGTTGACGACGATGACGAGCGGGCGGTCCTTGGCCTCGGCGATGTTGTTGAGCGCCTCCCAGGCCATGCCGCCGGTGAGGGCGCCGTCGCCGATGACCGCGACCACGTGATCGTCCCGGTCGAGGACCTCGTTGGCCTTGGCGAGGCCGTCGGCCCAGCCGAGGACGGTGGAGGCGTGGCTGTTCTCGATGACGTCGTGCTCGGACTCGGCACGCGCCGGGTAGCCGGACAGGCCGCCCTTCATCTTCAGCCGGGAGAAGTCCTGGCGGCCGGTGAGCAGCTTGTGGACGTAGGACTGGTGACCGGTGTCCCAGAGGATCTTGTCCTTGGGGGACTCGAAGACCCGGTGCAGGGCGATGGTCAGCTCGACCACGCCCAGGTTGGGGCCCAGGTGGCCGCCGGTCTTGGAGACGGCGTCCACCAGGAAGGACCGGATCTCCGCAGCCAGCTGGTCCAGCTGCTCCGGGGAGAGCCGGTCGAGATCGCGCGGGCCCGTGATACGGGTCAGCAGAGCCACCCGTGCCTCCTTGCGTGTTGAGCTGGTCGAGCTGCCGATTTGGTCGAGTCTAACGACCTTGGGGGAAATACGGGGCGGCCCGGCCCGTGACATGAGAAGGTCCGTGCGGGTTGGGTGAGTTGTGATGCTTACCTGGGCCCGCACGGCCTGCTCCCATCCTGCCCTGTCCGGGGTCTCTCGCGCACATTTCGGCGAG
>NZ_JBWKJV010000012.1:0-41856 GCF_056432045.1 Streptomyces sp. NPDC045701
GCACGCTGTTGAGTTCTCAAGGAACGGACGCTTCCTTTGTACTCACCCTCTCGGGCTTTCCTCCGGGCGCTTCCCTTCGGTCTTTCGTGTTTCCAGTCTAGCAGATCCGTTTTCCGTTTCCGCCACCCGCTGGAGCGGGCTGCCGGGCCGTTCTTCGCTTTCGCGCTTTCCCTTTCCGGCGGTTCCGACTCTATCAGCCTTTTTCCGGCCCCTTGACCACTCCGGCACACAGAGGTGTAGACCAGTGGTGTAGACCAGTTAGGATCCGGGCTTGAGAGTCGCTGCCGGCCTCCGACTCAGAGTTGCGTCGTGGCCAAGCAGGGGTACGACCCTACCGCCCGTTGACAGTTGAGGCAAATCGCTTCCGGAGGCCCCTAGGGCCGCCAACCTGAACCTACAGGGCGAAACCTGGACTTCTCATGACATACGCTTCGGATCAGTACGCCGTCCAGGACAGCCAGTGACGGCGCCACAGAATCTCCACCCCTGGGAGGCCCCCATGACCACCGTGACGTCGCCGCTCGAGGGCCGCGCCATCGGACTCGCCGCCGTGCCCGACCCGGTCTTCTCCGGGGCCATGGTCGGCCCGGGTACCGCCATCGACCCGGTGCGTGAGCCGTCCACGGCTGTGGCCCCCGTCGACGGCATCGTCGTGTCCCTTCACCCGCACGCCTTCGTGGTCGTGGACGGCGAGGGGCACGGAGTGCTCACGCACCTGGGCATCGACACCGTCCAGCTCAACGGCGAGGGCTTCGAGCTGCTCGTGAACAAGGGGGACACCGTCACGCGGGGGCAGGCCGTCGTGCGCTGGAACCCCGCTGCCGTCGAGGCGGCCGGCAAGTCACCGATCTGCCCGATCGTGGCCCTGGAGGCGACCGCGGACTCCCTCGGCGACCTCGTCGAGAGCGGTGAGGTCAAGGACGGCGACTCGCTCTTCTCCTGGCGGTGACGCCGGGGCCGTCGGCACCGACGGCAGTGGGTCGGGACATTCAACGTGGCGGTCCGGCCGCCACTCGATCGGAGACAGGTGTAATGGAGACAACGCTGCGGGGCGTCGGCGTGAGCCACGGTGTGGCGATCGGCGAGGTCCGCCACATGGGCACGGCGGTCCTCGAGCCGCCGGCGAAGCAGATCCCGGCCGAGGAGGCGGAGCGCGAACAGGGGCGCGCCCGCCAGGCCGTCGAGGCGGTGGCGGCCGATCTGATCGCGCGCGGCAACCTGGCTGGTGGTGAGGCCCAGGCCGTGCTGGAGGCCCAGGCCATGATGGCGCAGGACCCCGAGCTGATGGCCGACGTCGAACGCCGTATCGCCGTGGGGAGTACGGCCGAGCGGGCGGTGTACGACGCGTTCGCCGCCTACCGGGCGCTGCTGGCCGGTGCCGGGGAGTACCTGGCCGGTCGGGTCGCGGACCTGGACGACGTGCGGAACCGGATCGTGGCGCGGCTGCTGGGTGTGCCGATGCCGGGCGTTCCGGACAGTGACGAGCCGTACGTGCTGATCGCGCGGGACCTGGCTCCGGCGGACACGGCGCTGCTGGACCCGGCTCTGGTGCTCGGTTTCGTGACCGAGGAGGGCGGGCCGACCAGCCACAGCGCGATCCTGGCGCGGGCGCTGGGTGTGCCCGCGGTGGTGGCGCTGCCGGGGGCCGGTGAGCTGGCCGAGGGCACGGTGATCGCGGTCGACGGCAGCACGGGCGAGATCTTCGTGCAGCCGAGCGACGAGAAGCGGGCGGAGTTGGAGCGGGCGGCGGCGGCGCGCAAGGCGGCCCTGTCGGCGGCGACCGGTCCGGGCGCGACGTCGGACGGGCACAAGGTGCCGTTGCTGGCGAACGTCGGCGGGCCGGCCGATGTGCCGGCGGCCGTGGAGGCCGGGGCCGAGGGTGTGGGTCTGTTCCGTACCGAGTTCCTGTTCCTGGACGACAGTGAGCGGGCGCCGTCGGAGGCCAAGCAGGTCGAGGCGTACCGCAAGGTGCTGGAGGCGTTCCCGGAGGGCCGGGTGGTCGTGCGGGTGCTGGACGCGGGTGCGGACAAGCCGCTGGACTTCCTGACGCCGGCGGACGAGCCGAACCCGGCGCTGGGTGTGCGGGGTCTGCGGACGCTGCTGGACCACCCGGAGGTGCTGCGGACGCAGCTGTCGGCGCTGTCGAAGGCGGCCGAGGGGCTGCCGGTGTACCTCGAGGTCATGGCGCCGATGGTGGCGGACCGTGCGGATGCCAGGGCCTTCGCGGACGCCTGTCGGCGGGCGGGGCTCCGGGCGAAGTTCGGTGCGATGGTGGAGATCCCGTCGGCGGCGCTGCGGGCGCGTTCGATCCTGCAGGAGGTGGAGTTCCTGTCGCTGGGTACGAACGATCTGGCGCAGTACACGTTCGCCGCCGACCGGCAGGTGGGCGCGGTGTCCCGGTTGCAGGACCCGTGGCAGCCGGCGCTGCTCGACCTGGTGGCGCTCGCGGCCGAGGCGGCCAGGGCCGAGGGCAAGAGCTGTGGTGTGTGCGGTGAGGCCGCTGCTGATCCGCTGCTCGCCTGTGTGCTGACGGGTCTGGGTGTCACCTCCCTGTCGATGGGTGCGGCGTCGATTCCGTATGTGCGGGCGACGCTGGCCAAGTACACGCTGGCGCAGTGCGAGCGGGCGGCTGCCGCCGCGCGGGCCACGGACTCGGCCGAGGAGGCGCGCCTCGCGGCGCAGGCGGTCCTGTCCGGGGAGTAGTTTCCGGGAGCGAGGTCGTTGGAGGGGCTTTCCCGCCGGTGGGCGGGGAAGCCCCTCCTCGTTCGCCGGGGCTCAGTGGTGGGTGGGCCAGGGGTCGTCGGGAGTGATGTCGAATCCGGCTCGGTAGTCGACGCCGGGTTCCGGTGAGAGGGGCTCTCCGGTGTCGGCGTCGGTGCAGTAGGCGTTGAACACCTGGGCCTCGGTGAGCGGGACGAGCCGGCCGCGGTCGAGGCGCCAGCCGTGGACGCGGTCGGGTGCGGCCGGGGTGGTGGTGCGCAGGACGAGGCCTCCGGGGCTTTCCAGGGCGATCCCGGCGGCGAGGACGGTGACGAATTCGGCCGCTTCGGTGGTGTCGAGCACGGCGGGGCCGGTGGTGGGCCGGTCGGTGTGGAGGGCGGCGAGGAGTTGTTCGTCGGCGGGGATGCTGAGGACGAGGTGGTGGGTGCCGGGTCCGGCTGCTTCGAGCAGCCGGGTCAGCGTGTGCGTGGCCTGGTCGAAGGCGGCGCGGCCGATGTCCTGGCCGCAGTCGGCGCACTCGCCGATGTCGGTGAGGAGCATGGTGGCGTACTCCCAGGTGGCCTGCCGGACCGCGCGGTGGATGAGCGTCGGGACGAGCCGGTCGATGGGCTGGCCGGTGTAGGCGACGGAGGCGCCGGTGGCGGCGACCTCGGCGGTGAAGCGGCTGCGGCTGGCCGGGGAGTCGGGGTCGAGTCCCGTCTCGGCGCAGTAGTCGGCGTAGTCCTCGGGGTCGAAGAGGGCGACGGTCGTGTGTCCGCCCTCGCCGACGAGGGTCTTGAGGAGCTCTTCGACCTGGTGGAGGTAGGTGTCGTGGTCGTCGAAGGTGAAGGTGCGGTAGCGGCGGCGCATCGCGGTGAAATCCTGGTCGTCGGCGAGGAGGCCGACGGTGCTCGGTACTTCGCGGCGCAGTGCGCGTCGCATGGTCGCCGTGTCCTTGTCGTGTGCCATGGATCCCCCTTGTTCACTGGTGCTCACTCACAGTAATCGGCGGTACTGACAACGGGCCGGGTGCCGGCCGTCGGCGGACCAGGCGGCGCCGGGCGGGGCAGGCGGGGGGGCCGGTGGTGATGACGGCGGTGACCGGGAGGGGTCCGGCGCTGCGTTGGGTGGAGGCGGCGAGCCCGTGGACGCCGAGGTAGGCGCCTTGGGCCTCCGTGGGGGCGAGGGCGACGGAGAGTTCCCAGGACGCGGTGGCGTGGACGATCCACAGCGGCATGCCGACCTGGAGGATCGCGCCGTCGGGGAAGAGGGCGGCTTCGGTGGCGGTGAAGAGGAGGAAGCTGCGGTCGCGCCAGGGGCTGGACGGCTTGGGGGGGTGGCGGGGGCCGGGGTGGTGGAGGTGGCGGCGATTTGGGCGGGGGGCGGGGGTTCGGCGCCACGGAGGGAGGGGGCGGCGATGACGACGTACGACAGGGCGTTGCCGATGACGAGGGTCCGGTGCGCGGTGCGCAGGTGCGGAGCGTGTCCAAGCACCTGGGCATCGGCCCGCGGTGGGCGGGGCCGGCGTGCGACGGTATCCGGGCGCACGGGGCGAGCGGGCTGAACGTGTGGGTGCCGGTGCGCGACGAGTCGGCGGTGGTGAACGGGGTGCGGTCGGCGGGCTGGTGGGTGGCGGCGGTGGCCCGGTTCCGGATCGCGGCGCCCACCGGCGTACGGGTCACGGCGGCGGAGCTGGAAGCGGCCGACGCGGCGGCGCCGGCCTCGGACTTCGCCGCCGTGCCGGTCGGGTCCGAGGCCATGTACGGCGGGTGAGTCAGAGGCTCTCGAAGGGGTGCTCGCGGGCGAACTCCGGGGCCGTCATCCCCAGGAGGACGAGGTCGTGGTGGCGGCCCGCGAAGTATTCGTGGTCGCGCAGTCTGCCCTCCTCGGTGAAGCCGAGCCCGCGGTGCAGGGCGAGCGAGGCGTCGTTGAACGCGTGGATGCCCGCCTCGCACTTGTGGTAGCGCCGCTCACCGAACATGAAGCGCAGCAGCAGGATCACGGCGTCGCTGGCGTAGCCGCGCCGCTGGTGCTCGTGGCCGATGCCGATGCCGTACCGGAAGCGGCCGGCGCGCGGGTCGGTGGCGTGGGTGGAGAGCGATCCGACGAGTTCGCCGGTGTCCAGGGCTTCGACGGCGAGCCGGAAGCCGTCGCCCGCCGGCGGGGCGACGGACTGCTCGGCCGCCCACGCGTGGTACCGCTCGGCGGAGCGCGGGGGGTGGAGGACGTCGACGGAGCGCTGGTGCCGGCTGTGGGCGTCGAACTCCATGAACGCCTGCCAGTCCTCCGGCTCGATGCCCCTGAGCCGTACCCGCCTTCCCGTCCACAGGGAGCCGTGGGCGCTCACCGGGTCTTCCGGGCCCGTTCGCGGGCGAGGTCCTCGTAGAACCGGAGCAGGTCGAGATTGTCGACGGAGCCGGGGTTGACGGCCTTGGCGAGGTCGGTGCCCTGGAGCATGCGCTTGACCGGGACCTCGATGCGCTTGCCGGTGAGGGTGTGCGGGACGCCGGGGACCTCGATGATCTCGTCCGGGACGTGGCGCGGGGACAGCTCCTCCCGGATGATCCGCTTGATACGGGCGACCAGTTCGTCGTCCAGGGCGGCCCCTTCGGCGAGGTGGACGAAGAGCGGCATCCAGTAGCCGCCGTCGGGCTCCTCCAGTCCGATGACGAGGGATTCGCGGATCTCCGGGAGGCGTTCCACGGCCTCGTAGATGTCGGCGCTTCCCATACGGACGCCCTGGCGGTTCAAGGTGGAGTCGGAGCGGCCGTGGATGACGACGGAGCCGTGGTCGGTGATGGTGATCCAGTCGCCGTGGCGCCACACGCCGGGGTACATGTCGAAGTAGCTGTCGTGGTACCGGCTGCCGTCGGGGTCGTTCCAGAAGCGGACCGGCATGGAGGGCATGGGGTTGGTGACGACCAGCTCCCCCACCTCTCCGATGACGGGCTTTCCCCGCGGGTCCCAGGCCTGGAGGTCGGTGCCCAGGCAGGCGGCCTGGAGCTCCCCGATGTGCACGGGCAGGGTGGGCACCGCGCCGGCGAAGCAGCTGCACACGTCCGTGCCGCCGCTGACGGAGGCGATCCACAGGTCGTCGCGCACCTCGTCGTGGAGCCAGCGGAAGCCGTCCGGCGGGAGCGGTGAGCCGGTGGTGGCGACGCAGGTGACGCGGGACAGGTCGTGGTCGCGGGAGGGGTGGACGCCGGCCTTGCGGCAGGCCATGACGTACGCGGCGGAGGTGCCGTACAGGGTGGCGCCGGTGATCTCGGCGACGCGCCACTGGGCGCCGGTGTTCGGGTGGCCGGGGCTGCCGTCGTACACGACCACCGTGGTGCCGGTGAGCAGTCCGGAGACGAGGAAGTTCCACATCATCCAGCCGGTGGAGGTGTACCAGAAGAACCGGTCCTCGGGGCCCAGGTCGCAGTGGAGCCCGAGCTGCTTGTAGTGCTCCAGGAGGATGCCGCCCTGGGACTGGACGATCGCCTTGGGCAGGCCGGTCGTGCCGGAGGAGTACAGCACCCACAGGGGGTGGCCGAAGGGGACCGGCTCGAAGACCGGCTCCGTGTCCCCCGCCGTGAGGACGGACCATTCGAGGGCGCCTTCGGGTGCCTCGGTGCCGAGGAGCGGGATGTGCACGACCGCGCGCAGTGAGGGCAGTTCGCGGCGGAGTTCGGCGACGGTGTCGCGGCGGTCGTGCTCCTTGCCGCCGTAGCGGTAGCCGTCGACGGTGAACAGCACGACCGGCTCGACCTGCTGGAACCGGTCGAGGACGCTGCGGGCGCCGAAGTCGGGGGCGCAGGAGGTCCACACGGCGCCGACGGCGGCGGTGGCGAGGAGCGCGGTGACCGCCTGGGGGATGTTCGGCAGGTAGCCGCTGACGCGGTCGCCGGGGCGTACGCCGAGGGCGCGCAGCTCGGCGGCGAGGGCGCCCACCTGGCGGCGCAGCTCGGCCCAGCTGACGGGCGTCACTTCCTGCGTCTCGTCCACGTGCAGGAGGGCGGGCGCGTCGGGCCGGTCGGCGGCGGCACGCAGGGCGTGCTCGGCGTAGTTGAGGGTGGCGCCGGGGAACCACTGGGCGCCGGGCATGGAGCGGTCGCCGAGGACGCGCTCGTACGGCGTGGAGAACCGGATGTCGAACCACTCGGCGACCGCCTGCCAGAAGGAGTCGAGGTGGTCGACCGACCAGCGGTGCAGTGCGGCGTAGCCGCCGTCGGCCGGTGCGCCGTGCCGCTCGGCCGCCCAGGCCTGGAAGCGGGTCACCCCCGCCGAGTCGATGCGGTCCTGGCCGGGCTGCCAGAGCGGCTCGGGGTGGGCGTGCTCTGTGGTCATGGGGCTGCTCCCTGGCTGTACGTCCCTGTACGCGGGTCTGCGTGGGGTCGCGCGCACGTGCGGGGGTGTGCGCGTGACGCGGCTGACAGGACGATGCCATGTGATCGTTGTTCGCACCAGGGCTCTCCACCCATGGTCGGCGGGATGAACATGTGCGCCCACCACGGGTGAACGGCAGTTGAACGGGGCCTGCGGGTGCTGGAGCGGGTGGCAGGGTGAACGCATGGACGGTCGTGATCTGGTGCGCTCGGTGAGGATCTTCAGCACGGTACGGGGGCTGCGGGCGATGCGGTCGGCGTGGCGGCAGCGGCGGGCGGACGCCGTCGAACTGCGGCCTCGGGGGGCGGAGCGGGCCCGGGTGCCGGGACCCGCGGAGGGGGCCGAGCCGCTGCCGGGCGGCGGGATCGTCCGGTTCGCCCGGTCGTGGGTGCGGGTGTGCGTGGGCAGCGGCGGCACGGTGTTCTGGGGCTGGGACGGGGCGGAGCCGCTGCCGTCGTACGCGCTGGCGGGCCGGCCGCCGGAGCCGGATCCCCGGGCGGAGCTGGAGCCCGACAAGGGTGGCGGCTGGCGGGTGGTGTCGGAGCGGGTGACGGTCGCCGTGTCGCGCAACGGCGCCGTTGAGGTGCGTACGCCCGGCGGGGTGGTACTGCGGCGGGAGCTGCCGCCCAGGTGGTGGGAGCCGGTCGCCGGGGGGCCCGCGCGGTGGGTGCAGCGGACGGAGGTGCCGGCCGACGCGCGGTTCTTCGGGCTGGGCGGGCGGGCGGCCGGCCCGCGGCTGCGCGGCGGGACCTACCGGCTGTGGAACACCGACCCGCGCGGCAGCTTCGCCCCCGGCGACGACCCGCTCTACCTCACCATGCCGGTGCAGCTGGTGGTGTCGGACGCCGGGACGCACCTGGCGTTCCACGACAACACCTGGGACGGGCTGGTGACGCTGCGGGAGGGCGAGGAGGGCGCGGGCTCCGGGCACGACCGGCCGGGGGCGAGCGAGGTGCGGATGAGCGGCGGGCCGCTGCGCTGCTGGGTGGTGGTCGGCAGCCCCGCGCGCGTGCTGCACGGCTGGTCGGTGCTGACCGGTGCTCCCGCGCTGCCGCCGTCGTGGGCGCTGGGGCCGCAGCACGCCCGGTGGGGGTTCGGCAGCGAGGCGGAGGTGCGGCGGGTGGTGGCCGGCTACCGGGAGCGTGACCTGCCGCTGTCGGCGCTGCACCTGGACATCGACCACTACGACCGGCACCAGGTGTTCACGGTGGACCGGGAGCGGTTCCCCGACCTGCCCCGCCTCGCGCGGGAGCTGCGGGAGGAGGGCGTGCGGCTGGTGTCGATCGTCGATCCGGGGGTGAAGGCGGAGCGGGGGAACGCGGTCTACGAGAGCGGCGCCGTCGTCGGGGCCGCCGGGGCGTACGTGCGCGACGCCAGGGGGGCGGAGGTGCGGGGCGTGGTGTGGCCGGGTGAGTGCGTGTACCCGGACTTCACGGATCCGGCGGTACGGGAGTGGTGGGGAGGGTTGTACGAGGAGCGGCTCGCGCAGGGGTTCTCCGGGGTGTGGCACGACATGAACGAGCCGGTGTCCTTCACGCCGTTCGGCGACATGACGCTGCCGCGTTCGGCGCGGCACGCGCTGGAGGGCCGGGGCGGTGACCACCGGGAAGCCCACAACGTGTACGGGCTGGCGATGGCACGGGCCGGGTACGAGGGCCTGCGGCGGCTGCGTCCGGACGAGCGCCCGTTCCTGTTCTCGCGCTCCGGGTGGGCGGGGATGCAGCGGTACGGGGGCACGTGGTCGGGCGACGTGTCGACCGGGTGGCCGGGGCTGCGGGCCTCGCTGTCGCTGGTGCTGGGGCTGGGGCTGTGCGGGGTGCCTTACTCGGGTCCGGACGTGGGCGGGTTCGACGGCAGCCCGTCACCGGAGCTGTTCCTGCGGTGGTTCCAGCTCGGTGCCTGGCTGCCGCTGTTCCGCACGCACGCGGCGATCGACGCGGGGCGGCGCGAGCCGTGGGAGTTCGGCCCGGAGGTGCTGGAGTACGCCCGGGCGGCGCTGGCGGAGCGGGAGCGGCTGCGGCCCTACTTCGTGACGCTGGCGCGGCTGGCGCGGGTCACGGGCGCACCCTATGCGCGGCCGGTGTGGTGGGGCTCCCCGGAGGAGCGGGCGCTGCGCGACTGCGAGGACGCCTTTCTGCTGGGGGACGCGCTGCTGGTGGCGCCCGTGCTGGAGCGCGGGACGGACCGGCGGGCGGTGCGGCTGCCGCGCGGGCACTGGTACGACACGGCGACGGGCCAGGTGTACGAGGGCCCCGGGCAGGTCCTGGTGGACGCGCCGCTGTCGCGGATCCCGGTGCTCGCCCGGGCGGGTGCGGTGATCCCGGTGCGGGGCGCGGACGGGGTGGACGAGCTGGAGGTGTGGGCCCCGGCCGCGGGGCGCACCGGTGGCGGGCTGGTGGTGCGGGACGCCGGGGACGGCTGGGCGGAGGCGGAGGTCGAGCGGTACACGTCCCGGCTGGTCGACGGCCGGGTGGTGGTGGAGCGGGTCACGGACGACGGCGCGGTGGAGGTCGCGGGGAGGGTGCGGGTGCGGGGGGCGGGTCAGGCGTAGCGGCCCGCGAACCAGTTGGCGACGGCCGCCGTGTGGAGGGGGAAGGCCAGTTCCGCCGGGGCGCGCAGCAGGTGGTGCCCGGCCGTCTCGTCGGTGGCGGCGGAGGGCGGGAGACCGGCGGCGGGGCGTTCGGGCAGGAGGCCGAAGACCAGCAGGTGCCCGGCGGGCGAGCTCATCGCGTCGGCCAGGGTCACCTCGCCGGCGGCGGCCTCGATGCCGGTCTCCTCCTTGAGCTCGCGCACCACCGCGTCCCGCCAGTCCTCGGCGTGGTCGATGAACCCGCCGGGCAGGGCGATGCCGCCGCGCTGCGGCTCGATGGTGCGGGTGATGACGACGAGGCCCGTGCCGTGCGCGTCGGTCGCGGGCAGCAGTGCCACGGCGACGGGCAGCGGGTTGCGGTGGGCGACGGCGCCGCAGCCCGGGCAGGCGCGCGGCCAGCCGGTACCGGCCGGGTAGGGGGCGCCGCAACTCGTGCAATGGGAGTCCTTCACGGTGAGGGACTGTACCGGCCCGGTCCGCACCTGGTAGACGGTGTGCATGACAGGGCGCGCATCGGTGGCATCCATGGGCTTCGTGGCAGCCGTGGCATCTTCGGGAGGTTTCGTGGCTTCCGTCTTCCGGGTCCTGGTGGCGACCGCCACCGCGTTCCTCTTCGTGTCGGCGGCCGCGGCGCCCGTGGCCCGGGCCACGCCGGAGCCGAAGGCCCCGGAGGAGTTCACGGCCCTCCGCTCCATCGACCCGACGATCATCCAGGAGATGCGCTACACGACCGCGCACAACTTCGTCGGCGAACCGGTGGACGGCTACCGGCAACCGGTGTGCATCCTGACCCGGCCGGCCGCGCGGGCGCTGCACCGGGCACAGGTGAAGCTGCTGCGGCGGGGCTACTCGCTGAAGGTGTACGACTGTTACCGGCCGCAGCGGGCCGTGGACCACTTCGTCCGGTGGGCGAAGGACCTGCGGGACGAGGAGATGAAGGCGGAGTTCTATCCGCTGGTGGCCAAGTCACGGCTCTTCGCGGACGGGTACATCGCCGAGAAGTCGGGGCACAGCCGGGGCTCCACGGTGGACGTGACGGTCGTGAGGCTTCCCGCGGCGCCGACCCGTCCCTACGAGCCGGGCGAGGAACTGGTGCCCTGCTACGCCCCGCGGGAGGAACGCTTCCCCGACAACTCCGTGGACATGGGGACGGGTTTCGACTGTTTCGACACCCTTTCCCACACGGACGACCCGCGTGTCCGGGGAGTGCGGCGGGCGAACCGGCAGCTGCTGAGGAACGCGCTCGGCGCGGAGGGGTTCGTCAACCTCCCCGAGGAGTGGTGGCACTTCACGTACAAGCCGGAACTGTTTCCCGGCACGTACTTCGACTTCCCGGTCTCCAGGCGGTCGGTGGCGGGGCACTGACTCCTCACCGACGCGGCCGGCCGGGGTCGGACACGACGCCGGGGAGATCGGGGACGCGGCCCGCACCCCGGTCGGCGGGGCGGGGTACGGGCCGCGACGGCTCAGGTGGTGACGGGCTCGCGGGTGCGGGCGGCGAGGGTCAGGGCGTGCTCGACCACGGCGACGAGAACCGCCTTGACCGATTCCCGTTCCCGCGCGTCGCACATCATCAGCGGCACCTCCGGGTCGAGGTCCAGTGCCGTCCTGACCGTCTCGGCGGGAAAGCGTGCCGTCCCCTCGAAGCAGTTGACGGCCACCGCGAAGGGGATGCCGCGCCGCTCGAAGTAGTCGATCGCGGCGAAGCTGTCCTCCAGGCGGCGGGTGTCGCACAGCACCACCGCCCCGAGGGCACCCTGCGCCAGCTCGTCCCACAGGAACCAGAAGCGGTCCTGGCCCGGCGTGCCGAAGAGGTACAGCACCAGGTCCTCGCGGACCGTGATGCGTCCGAAGTCCATGGCGACCGTGGTGGTGGACTTCGTCTCGACGCCGTGCAGGTCGTCGACCGGCCGGCCCGCCTCGGTGAGGGTCTCCTCGGTGCGCAGCGGCCGGATCTCGCTGACCGCGCCCACCAGGGTGGTCTTGCCCACCCCGAACCCGCCCGCGACCAGGATCTTCAGCGTCACCGGCTCGACCGGTCGCTTTCTGCGGCCGGTGCTAGAGCGCCCGAAGGCCATTGATCACCTCACGGAGGATGCTGACGTCCGGCAGCTCGGCCGGCGGTACAGGACGGGTTACGTGGACGAGTTCGTCCTCGACGAGATCACCGACCAGGACGCGGACCACCCCGACGGGGAGGTCCAGTCCGGAGGCCAGCTCGGCGATCGACCGGGGAAGGTCGCTGCACCGCTCGACGATCTCGACGTGTTCGGGTGACAACGTCTGGTCGCGGCCGGGATCGTCGGCCGCGGGCTCGGGGACGACCACCGCGATGAGGTCGAGGCGGTGGCGGGTGGCGCTGCTGGTGCGGCCGCGTGTCATCGCGTACGGGCGGACCACCGGGCCCGCGTCGTCGTCGAACCAGTGGTGCGGCTCACGGCGGTCGCGGCGTCTGTGCCGGCTGTGCGGCCCTGCTGCGTCACTCATCGCATCCCCCTCACCCTCCGGCGTGCAGTCCGGTCCGAGGTGCCGTCGCGAGGTGTACCCCGACCCGCTTGACCATCAGCGTCATCTCGTACGCGACGAGACCGACGTCCGAGTCGGCGTCCGCGAGCACGGCGAGGCAGCTGCCGTCGCCCGCGGCCGTGACGAAGAGGAAGGCGTCCTCCAGCTCGACCACGGTCTGGCGGACGCGGCCGGCGTCGAAGTGGCGGCCGACGCCCTTCGCGAGGCTGTGGAACCCGGAGGCCACGGCCGCCATGTGCTCGCTGTCCTCGCGGCTGAGGTCCTTGGAGGCCCCGGTCGCCAGGCCGTCGCTGGAGAGCACCAGTGCCTTGCGGATGGAGCCGACCCGGTCGACCAACTCGTCGAGGAGCCAGTTCAGTTCGCCGGTCGAGCCGGTCGAGTCGGGTGCTGCTGCGGCGTTCGGTGCGGTCATCGACCGTCCCCCTCGGGTGTCGTTCCTCGTGCTGTATCGCCGTGGCCGGCGGGCGGGTGGCTCTCGGCGTTCTGTCTGCGCCCGCGCTGCCAGCCTCGTTGCATCGCCGCCATACGGCTGCGTACTTCTTCCGCTTCGCGTTCGGTGGCGCTTCCCGAATCGCGGTCGGTGTTCCTGTCCTCCGTGGTGGCGCGCCGGGCGGCCTCCCTGAGCTGGGGCGCGAGGCTCGCCTGGCGGACGCGCCGGGGCAGGCCGCGGAGCAGCAGGGTGGCGTCGTCGGGGGTGGTGCTCCCCTCCGGCGCCCGGGGCGCGGGCCCGGTGCGCGCGGTCCTGGTGCGCGCGGGCTGCGCGGGCGTGGCGTCGGCGCGGGGCCGAGCGGGTGCGGTTTCGCCGGATGCGGTTTCCGCGGGGGCGCCGGGGGCCGGGTGCGAGCGGCCCCGCTCGCCCAGGCGCCGGCCGCGGTGCGCGACGAGGGTGGGCGGTTTGCGGCGCGGGAGCGGGACGAGCCCGCCCGCCGTCCCCTCCGGGGCGGCCTGGTCGGTGGCCTGCTGGTGCTGCTCCTGGTCGGTGTGGCCGCCGGCCACCGGGCGCAGCGGCGGACGGGCGCGGAACAGCCCGCCGCGCTCGCTGTCCGTCGCCTCCAGGTCGCCGAGCCGGTCGTCGAGGTCGGTGAGGCCGGCGAGCCGGTCGTCGAGGCCGAGCGCGCCCACCGGTGCCTCCAGCTCGACCGGTCCGTCGAGGACGGACGGGCCGGTGGTGGCGGACAGGCCGGAGGGCACCTTGGAGAGCGCCGCCCGCCGGTGCGGGGCGTCCTTGCCGCCCTTGCGGTCGAGGCGGAAACCGGCGCCCTGGGTCTCGGGCGCGTCGGTGAGCAGCGCGGCCGGGATGAACACGACCGCGGTGGTCCCTCCGTACGGGGAGGGCTGGAGCGAGACCCGCACGTTCTGGCGCTGCGCGAGGCGGCTGATGACGAAGAGGCCGAGCCGGTCGGTGTCGGAGAGCTCGAACTCGGGGGTCTCGGCGAGCCGCAGGTTGGCGTCGAGCAGCGCTTCGGGGGTCATGCCCAGGCCGCGGTCGTCGATCTCGAGGGTGAAGCCGTTGGCGACCCGCTCGCCGTGCACGTGGACGGCGGTGTGCGGCGGGGAGAACACGGTGGCGTTCTCCAGGAGTTCGGCGATGAGGTGGGTGAGGTCGGCGACCGCCGGGCCGCCGACGCCGATGCGCGGCAGGCGCCGCACCTCGACGCGCTCGTAGTCCTCGACCTCCGCCACCGCGGCCCGTACGACGTCCATCAGCTGGACCGGCTTGCGCCACTGCCGTGAGGGCGCGGCGCCGGAGAGGATGACCAGGCCCTCGGCGTGGCGCCGCATGCGGGTGGTCAGGTGGTCCAGACGGAACAGGTCGGCGAGTTCCTCGGTGTCCTCGGTGCGCCGCTCCATGGTGTCGAGGAGGGTGAGCTGGCGGTGGAGGAGCACCTGGTTGCGCCGGGCGAGGTTGACGAACACCTCGGACACGCCGCGCCGCATGTCGGCCTGCTTGACGGCCGCCTCCACCGCGGCCCGCTGGAGGGTGTTGAGGGCCTGGCCGACCTGGCCGACCTCGTCCTTCTCGTACTCCAGGTGGGGCACTTCGGTCTCGACGTCGACGTGTTCGCCGGCGGCGAGGCGGCGCATCACGCTGGGCAGCCGTACGCCGGAGACCTCCTGGGCCTCCTTGCGCAGCCGGCGCAGGTCGCGCACGAGGCCCCGGCCGACGCGTACGGAGACGACGACCGATACGAGCAGGGCGAGGAAGCCGAGCACGCCGGCGACGCCCGCCTTCAGCAGGACGCTGTGGGCGACGGGCTCGACGCGGTCCTGGTAGCGGTTGCCGGCCTCGGTGTTCTGGCGGGCGAGTTCGTCGAGGACCGGGGTCGCCAGTTCCTCCCAGCGCACGGCGTCGATCGTGCGGGGCCCGTCCGTGGCCCCCGCGGCGAGCAGCGCGTCCTCTGCGTCGCGCAGCGGTCCGGTCTCGGGGCCGCGCCAGTACGTCTGGAAGACGCCCCGTTCGGAGCCGGGCATGAGCTCCAGGTTGACCTCGTACAGCAGCTCGCGGTGGGCTGCGAGGTCGGAGATGGCGCGGAGTTCCTGGGTGGTGATCCTGTTGCCGATGAGCGAGGAGACCACCAGGGCGTCCTCGCGGGACAGCATCTCGCGGGCCCGTACGACGCCAATCAGGGCCCGGCCCTGCTTGTCCATCTCCACGTTCTCCACGGCGTGGAGGTTGGTGAGGAAGCTGTAGCAGGGATCCACGAGGCGGTTGTAGAAGTCCAGCGCCTGGAGGCGGCCCACGGCGCGGCTCTCGACGGACCGGCGCAGTGCGGTGAGGTCGTCGAGCGCTGCGAGGAGCGAGTCGAGCCTGCCGGACGCCTGGGCGCTCAGGGCGTCGACGACCCCTGGGTCCTTGGCGCTGGCGCGGATCCTGGCGATGGCCCGGTCGGTCGCGGTGCGGTCGCGGCGGAGTGCGGGCAGGGCCTCGGCGGAACGCGGGTCGGCGAGGTAGATCAGCGTCTGCCGGCGCTCCCGCTGAATGACGTTGATGGTCTCCTCGAGGGGGTGCGCGACACGCTCGACTATGTGACCGACGTCGAGGAGCTGGCCTGCCTCACGGCCCGTGATGTAGGTCGCGAATCCCCAGAGACCGGTGAGGGAGAGAAGCGGCACGAGGAGCAACGCCACGATCTTCCTGCGGATCGACTTCCCGCGAAAGCGCATGGCCTCCCCCACTCGCACCCGCCTGTCGCCCGGCGTGGGTGTACACATCAACGCAGCAATAAACGGCGTGAGCCTACTACTGCACCACGGACAACTCGAAGGGACGTCCGGGCGATTTTCGGCCGCAGCACGCTACGCAGATCATGAGTTGTCCTGCTATTCGGCGAGTTGACGATCGGCGCTTTGGTGGATGACACCTGGCTGGGCGTCACTTCTCATTCATGCGCGGATGGCTGGAATTATGTGTTCCTGGGGAATCTTCCCCGGCCATCGATCGTCCTTCTGTACAGGGGAGGCGAGTTCCGCCGGCGTAAAGCGGCTCGAGACGGGCAGCCAACCCAGGAGACGGTCGGGCGTGGGGAGTGGCGGTTCGGATGGAGACGGCGGCACGGAACGAATTGTGGGTGGAGGAACCGGTGGGGCGGCGCAGGCTCCCCGATCCGGTGCGCACGGCGGCGGTGCGTGCGGTGCTGATCACGTCCCTGACGCTGGTACAGGCGGTGATCGCGTTCTTCTGCACGCTCACGGCTTCCTGGCTGGCCTTCCCGATGGTGCTCGGCAGCGTGGCCGGCACGGTGGTAGCGACCTGGTCCGTGCTGGACGTGTGGGTGACCCGGCAGGTGTGGAACCAGCGCCACGGCGTGGTGTCGATCCCCAGCAGCACGGCACGCCGGCTGCGCCGGGAACGCCGCCGGGCCGAACGGGCGGCGCGTGCGGAGGGCCGTGGGGCGGCGCGTGGGACGGCGCGCATACCGGAGCGGCGGGGCACGGGCGACAACCGGCTGTCGCGGGCCTGACGTCCGGTACGGGCCGAACCCCCGGACCGTGATGCCCGCGCGGGCGGGTTCCGGTGCGGGCCGGCTCCGGTACGGCGGGGCGTGGGCCGGCCCCGCGCCTGTCCGGCGGTACGGAGCCGGCCACCCATGCGTCCAGGGGCGGTTCAGTCGCTGATCGCCGGTTCCGGGACGGGGCCGCGCTTGAACATGCGGGTCGCGGTGATCTCCCCGTGCACCGCCGTCTCCCCCTCCTGCGCCGGCTGCGGCAAGCCGGGGCGCAGGTGTTCCTCCACACTGATGTACTTCAGCCCCGCCCGGAGGTCCGCGTCGTTGCGCAGGCGGATGACGAGCGGGAACTCGGCGAGAGCGGTCGTGTCGAACAGGCCGGTGGTGTAGAGCAGCTGGACACCGAGCGCGTCCGACACCGCGCGCTGGAGCTCCAGCAGGTACGTGGCGTTGGCGCGCCCGATCGGGTTGTCGAGGAACAGCGTGCCGGCGTGCCGGTGCTTGTCACGGCCCCGGTCGTTGCTCCGCAGAGCGGCCATCGTGCAGTACAGGGCGATGGCGGCGGTGAGCAGCTGGCCGCCGGAGAACACATCGCCCATCTGCCCGACCGGAACCCGCTCGGCCCGCAGCACCGCGTCCGGCTTGAGGATCTCCACCGCCACGCCCTTGGGCTGAAGGGCGGCCTGGACCCCGCGCAGCAGCAGGGACATGCCGTCGCGGCGCAGGTCGGAGTTCTTCCTGACGGCCGCCCGGGTCGCCTCGTCGATCACCTCGCCGAGCCGCTCGACGAGCGTCGCCTGGTTCGGCTCCTCGAACCGGATCCGGAGGAATTCCTGGCCGGACCACTCGCCGAGGCCTTCGGGAAGCCGGGACAGCCGCTGCGCCGAACGGAGCGTGGCCAGCGCGGACTCCACCAGGCCGCGCAGCCGGTCGACGATCGAGTCGCGGTTGCGCTCCAGCTGGGCCAGCTCGTCGGTGAGGACCCGCAGGCGGGGCGCGAAGGCTTCGGCCCACTTGGCGGCGTGCTCCGGCAGGGCCGACGCCGGCAGCTCCCGGATCTGCTGCCGGGCCGGGGTGCGGACCTGCTCGTAGCGGGTGGAGTTGGCGTGTCGTACGAGGACGTCGCAGGTCTCCCGTACGGCGGCGTCGGCGGCCGACAGGTCGGCGGCGCAGCCGCGCAGGGAGCGCCGCGCCTCGGCGGCGGACCCGCGCGCCTCCTCCAGGCTGCCCGGGTACGGCTCGGGGCTCTCCCGGTCCTCGTCGGGGTGCTGCTCCCTTAGCAGGTCGCGCAGGAGGGCGGCGGTCTCGTCGAACCCGCTCGCGGCGTCCTCGGCGGCCCGGTGGGCCTGGAGGAGCCGGGCGTGGGTGGCGCGGGCGGTCTCCAGCGCGTCGCTGCGGACGGCCAGTTCCGTGGTGGCCGTACGGAGGAGCGACTGGGCGTGGTCGGCGTCGGTGGGCACCAGCTCGTCGGGCAGGCCGGTGTGGGCCTCACCGTCCGCAGGTGCCAGGCGCTCGGCCTCGCCGCGCAGCCGGCCGAGCTTCTCGCTGGCCTCCGAGGCCCGGCTCTCCAGCATCTGGACCAGGGCTTCGGCGCGGGCGGCGGCGGCCTGGCGCGACGGGCCGTCGGCGCCGTCCGGGCTCTCCAGCAACTGGGCGGCCCGGGTGCGGACCTTGTTGGTGAGGCGGTCCAGCTCGGCGAGGGCGGCGCTCTCGTCGCTCTCGGCGCGGGCCTGCTCGGCGCGCAGGTCCGCGCCGACGCCGACCTTCTCGTACAGCTGGGAGGCCGCACGGTATGCCTCGCGGAGGGCCGCCAGCGGTACGCGGGGGGCGTCGGCGTCCTCCTCCGGCAGGTGCTCCGGGGCGCCGGCGATCTCGGCGCGCTCGGCCCGCAGGGCGCGGGCGGTGCGGTGGGCGTCGTCGGCGGCGCGCTGAGCGGCGCGGCGGTCCTCGTCGGCGGCGCGGGCCCGCTCCAGGCAGGTCTGGGCGCGGGCCTCGTACTCGGCGGCCTCGTCGGCCAGTTCACGGAGCCGGGTCTGCCAGCCGGCCCGTTCGCGCAGCCGGTACGCCAGGCCGGCGAGGGCGTCGGCGACCCGGCGGGCCCGCTGTGCGGCCTCCTGCCGCTCGTCGCGTACGCGTGCGGTGTCGGCCGCCGCCTCGTCGGCCTCCGCCCGCGCGGTGCGGGCCTCCGCGAGTGCCGCCTCGGCGGCTTCGGCGGCCTCACGCGCGGTGGCGGCGGCTTCCGCGAGCTCGGTGAGCATGCCGGGCGGGCAGTCGGCGCGCCAGGAGCCGATGCGGGCGGACAGCGAGCGGTCGCCGGTGAGGCGGGCGGCGAGAGCGCGGATCTCCTCGTCGCGGGCGGCGGCGCGGGCGCGCAGCGCCTGGCGCTCCTCGTCGGCGGCGTGCTCGTCGTGCATGGCCGGGTTCGGCGGGACGAGGAAGACGTCCGTGTCCGTGCCGGCCGGCGCCGGTACGGGCGCGAGGAGCGCGGCGGCGGTGCCCACGGCCACGGCGGAGCGCGGGAGCAGGGCGGCGCCGGCCAGCGCCTCGCGGGCCCGGGCGTACGAGACGGGGTCGGTGATCACGACGCCGTCGACCAGCTCGGGCCGGGCGGCGAGCACCGCGGCGTGGTCGGCGGGGTCGACCGCCTGCGCGAGGTAGCGCCAGCCGGGGAGGGCGGGGATGCCCTGCTCGCCGAGGTACTCGACGGTGGCGAGGACGTCGGGGCCGGGCGGCAGCAGCCCGCCGTCGCCGAGGGCGCCGAGGATGCGGGAGTCGTCGGCGGCGGCGGTGCGCAGCTCGAAGAGCTTGCGTTCGGCGGAGGCGATGCCCTGGTCGAGGAGGTCGCGCAGTTCGTCGGCGTACCGGTCGAACTCCTCCACCGTGAGGGGTCCTGCGGCGGTCCGCGCGGGTGGGGACGCGTCGTCGGCACCGGTGTCGGAGCCGGTGCCGCTGTCGGTGCGGGTGTCTCTGCCCTGGCGCTGGCCGGGAACGGCGGCGGGCCTGGCCGCGGACGGCCCGGCGGCGGACGGTCCCGCGGCGGAGGGCAGGCTCAGCAGCTCGGCGAGGCGCTCCTCGGCGGCGATGGACTCGGCGGCGCGGCGCTCGGCCTGGTAGGCGTTCTCGGCGGCCTGGGCGGCGTCCGCGGCGCGCGCGGCGGCCAGTTCGGCGCGGGCCTCGGTGGCGGCGGCCTCGCGGGCGCGGTCGGCCGCGGCGCGGGCGGCGTCGCGGGCCGCGTCCCAGGCGGCGACGGTGGTCTTCTCGGCGTCGCTGGCGGCGAGGGCGGCGCGCGCGGGGTCGGCGTCCGGGGCGGTGTCGTCGAGCCAGCCGGCCCGTACGGCCTCGGCGGTCTCCTGCTCCACCTCGGCGAGGCGCTGCCTGAGGTGGCCGGCTTCGCTGCGGGCGCGCTGGGCCTCGGTGGCGGCGGCGGTGGCGTCGCGGTGGGCGGTCTCGCCCGCCTCCTGGAGGGCGGCTGAGCGCTCCTCCTCCTCGTCGGCCTGCCGCTCGCCCTTCTCGGCGGCGGCGTGCAGGGCGCGTACGAGGTCGGCGGCGGCCTTCGCGCGGGCGGCGAGCGCGGGGGCGGCGTCCCGCTCGGCCTCGCGGATGGCGGCGGCCACGCGCGCGGAGCGGTCGGCGGCGGCGCGGTGCCTCAGGACCGCCTCCGCGGCCTGCCAAGCGGCGTGGAGGGTGCGGGCGTCGGTCAGTTCGCGGCGCTGGGCGGCGGCGCCCTTCTCGGCGGCGGTGAGGGCCAGGGAGGCGTGGCGGTAGGCCAGTTCGGCGGCGACGAGGGAGGCGCGGGCCCGGGCCTGCTCGGCCTCGGTGACCGTGTGGGCGGCGTCGGTGACCCGCTGGGCGAGTGCGGCGGCGCGGCCGCGTTCCTCACCGGCCCGGGCGGCGAGCCGGCCGGCGAGCGTACGGGTGCGGCGCTCGGCTCCGGCGTGCACGTCACGCGCACGCGCGCGGGTGTCGGCCGCGTCGACGATCCGGCCGAGGAGGTCGACCGAGCCGGCGGTGAAGTCCCGCTCGGCGGTGAGTTCGGCGCGGCGGCCGAGCTTGTTGCCGAAGCCGCTGACCAGGTCGGCGAGGCCGTCCGTGTCGCGGGTGTCGGTGACCGCGCGCAGCAGCAGGTCGGTGAAGTCGGAGTCCTTCTTCACCGCGAAGAGGCCGGCCGCCTCACCCTCGTCGGCGTTCATCTCCCGCTGGTAGCGGAACAGTTCGGGGTCCAGGCCGAGGTCGCCGAGGTGTTCGTTCCAGCGGTCGTGGATCTCCTCCCAGTACACCTCCAGGTGCGGGTACGCCTTGCCGGCCTCCGTGAGGGCGTCGCGGAAGCCCTTCATGGTGCGGCGGCGGCCCTGCGCACCGGAGACGCCTTCGGCGGGGGCGCGTACGGAGGTGGCTTCGGCGACCGGGAGGGAGTCGAGGCTGAGGCCGGGCCCGGGACGGAAGGAGTACCAGGCCTCGGCGAACCTGCGCGGGTCGTTGGAGACCTGCCGCCCGCGCCACTCGCTGACCTTGCCGACGACGACGAGCTCGCCGGTGAGCGTGTGCTGCCACTCCAGGGCCACGTGACCGCAGTCGTCGGCGAGCAGGAACTTGCGCAGCACGCCGGAGCTGGCGCCGCCGAGGGTGTTGCGGTGGCCCGGCAGCATCACCGAGAAGATCAGTTTCAGCAGGACGGACTTGCCGCCGCCGTTCTCCAGGAAGAGCACGCCCGCGGGCGCGGGGCGCCGCGGCGGGCCGACCGGCTCCTCCTGGAAGAACTCCGCCTGCGTCGGGGCGGGGTTGGGCACGGGCGCGCCCACTCCGCGCAGGTCCAGCACGGTGTCGGCGTAGCGCGCACCGGCCGGCCCGATGGAGTAGAGGCGGACCCGGGACAACTCGTACATGTCGGCGGACTCTCAGTCGTGTGCTGGCGTGTTGCGCGTGTGGGGGCGTGGTGCGTCGGGCGGGTCAGGCGTGGAAGGGCAGTCCGGCGTCGGCGGCCAGCTCGAGGTCGTCGCCCTCGGGCGGCGGCAGGAGGGTGGCGGAGCCGTCGCTGACCGGGACGACGCCCAGGTCCAGGAGCTCGGACAGGGCGGCGCTGCCCGCCATGTCGCGGACCTGGAGCTGGTAGCGCGCGGTGGTGCGGTAGGAACCGCCGCCCTCGTCGCCGGTGCGCTGGAGGAACCCGGAGTCGGTGAGGAACGCGACCGCCTTGCCGATGATGCCGGTGGTGGAACCGGCGAGCCGGCGGGCGTCCTTGGTGGCGCCGGTGGCGCTGCGCCGGGCGTAGACGCGCCAGGCGGCTTCCAGGCCGGGGGTGTCGGTGACGGGGTCGGTGTTCTCGCCCTGCGCCTCGGCGCGCTCCTCCAGGCGGCGGCACGCCTGGCGTACGAAGGCGTCGACGCCGTTGACGGTGACGCGGCCGATGTACCCGTCGTCGGCGAGGTCCTCGGGGCGCGGGAACGCCATGGCGGCGACGGCGAGGTGGGCCAGGCCGTGGAGGAAGCGGTCGCCGGAGTCGGTGGAGGCGCGGCGGGCGTAGTCGCCCATGCGGACGGCGAAGACCGAGTCCTCGGCGGCGGTGACGGCCATTCCCGCGCGCGGGGACACCTCCAGGACGATGAGGCCCAGTCCGGTGGCGACGGCGTCGGCGACCCGCGCGAAGGCGGGATCCTCGCGGTAGCGGCGGAGCAGGTCGGTGTATTCGGCGTCGCGGGCGGGGAGCAGCTTGGGCTGGAGTCCGAAGGAGACCAGGCGGGCGGCGTCGGCGGCGTCGGCGGGCGTGACGGCGGAGCCGCCGGCGGCCGTGGGCGTGGCGGTGCCGGACGCGGCGGGGTGGGCCGCCTGGGGGGCGTCCGGATCGCTCCACGCGTCGGCGTGCTCGGCGTGGTGGTCGCTCACGGCTGGGGCTCCTCGGTGCGGATGGATCGGGTCGGGACGGACGGGCACGGGACGGACGGGCACGGGACGGACGGGCACGGCGCGGATCGGGACGGCGCGGGCGCGGAGGAACGGCGTCCGGGAGCGGAGCCGCGCCCGGCCCGCGCACGGCGGACGGACGGGGCGGGGCATTGCGGGGGGACGCGGACGGCGGCGGCGCCGGTCATGTCGCGTCCGTACGGTCGGCGGCCATGCCCGCCGCGTCCAGCAGGGCGGTGCCGACGATCAGGTCGGCCCCACCGAACTCGGGGTCGTCCAGCTCGGCACCGTCGTCGACGGCGAAGAGCAGCCGCTGCTCGCCCTGCCGGTAGGCCGTGCCGACCGGTGGGCTCGCCGCGTGTATCGCCAGCAGCGCCACCAGGTAGGGCAGTTCGGGGTCGCGGCGGCGGGCCTCGGCGAGCAGTCCGGACAGCCGGCGCGGCGCGTCGTGCTCGAGGTCGAGCAGTTCCATGGCGGTCGCCAGCTGCGCCTCGCTGAACCGGCTGTCGTCGGGTGTCGCGATCAGGTCCGGTTCCGGCATCTCGGCCCCCAGGTGGTCCCGCTCCACCGGCGGAGTCAGCAGCAGCTCGACCAGGTCTCCCATCCGGACCGAGCCGGGTGCGCGCAGCCCCGTGCCGTGGGTGAAGTACGCGTCGGTGACCTTGATCGCCCGCTCCACCGGCAGCGGCAGGACGGGGGCGACCAGCTGGCCGTAGAGGTCGAGTCCGGAACGGGCGGTGGGCCGGGCGAAGGCCTGCCGGTCCTGCTCCGCCCGGAACAGCGGTCCGGCCTCCAGGAGCCGGGACTGGAGCTGGGTGTGGCGGCGGATGCAGTCCTTGACGATGTCGACGAGCTCGGCCGCGCGCCGCTTGTGCTCCTGGTCCTCGGCCTCGTCCCGCGCCTTGCGGATGTTGGTGAGGATGGCGTTCTCGTGGCGGTACCGGTCGGCGACGTGGTCGAGCGCCTCGTCGATCATGTCGGGTACGGCGCTGAGCCAGTCGACGGCCCGGACGTTGCGCCGGGTGGCCTCCAGGGTCTTGCGGAGCGTCTCCGCGTACTGCACGGTGCGGTACCGCGCCTGCTCGGCGGCGAGCTGGGCGTCGGCGAGCCGACCGCGGCTGATCAGTACCTCGAGCTTCACCTCGGCCGCGATCTGGGCGCTGGTGACGTCGGTGTCGAGGGCGCCGACGAGGACGTTGACCGCCTCGTCGGTGGTACGGAGGTAGACGGCGCCGCCGTAGCCGGGGACTTCCTCGATGAGCTTGAAGTCGTAGTCGCGGCGTACATAGGCGCCGTCGGTGCCGAAGGTGCCGTAGACGGCGCGGAAGCCGCGGTCGACGCTGCCGACGTTGATCAGGTTCTCCAGGACCCAGCGGGCCACGCGCTCGTGTTCGGCGGCGGGCCGCCGCGGGGCCTGGGCCGCGACGCGGGGCAGCAGCCGGGCGACGATCTGCTCGTGGTCGGCGCCGGTGTCGAAGTCCATGTTGAGCGTGACGAGGTCGATCGCGGCGAGGGCGACCTCGGCCATGGCGTACGTCGAGTACTCCCCCGCCAGGTTCGCCTTGCGCGCGTCCAGGTCGTGCAGGGGCGCGGTGCACGCGAGCGCGCGCAGCCGCCGCGCGAGCCCTTCGTCGGCGGCCGGGCCCTGCGCGGGCCGCGGCCCCGCGCTGAGCTGGGGCGGAACGAATTCCGTCGAGGCAGGCGAAGTCACGCTGCACAGATTAGGTCCTCGCACGGACAACGGTCGAAACGGCGCAGATGGCCCGCCCGGTCTGGCTCGTCGGACGGTCCGCGCGGGTGCCGCCGGGCGGTGCCGCGGCGGGCACCCGGCCGGGGCCGGCGGCGTGCGCACGACGGGCGCCGTCCCGGGCGCGGCGGTGCGGTCAGTCGGTGGCCACTGCCGGGACGTTCTCCATCGCCTCAGCGTAAACACGGACCAATCGCTCGCGGGAGTCGTCCAGGTACTCCACGAGGAGCCGCTCCGCCTCCGCTCGCTCCCCCGCACGCAATGCGTCCAATATCTCCCGGTTTCGGAGGAGATACGGCTCATGCAGCGCACGCGGGTCGTCCACCAGGTGGAAGACGAGCCGGAGTTCGGCGAGGACACCGCGCATCAGTTCGTCCATGCGGTCGCTGCCCGCGAGGGCGACCAGTTCCCGGTGGAAGTGGATGTTGGCGGTGGAGACGCCCCTCCAGTCGCCCTCGCGTGCGTCGCGCTCGCCTTCGGCGACCGCCCGGACCAGGCCGTCGAGGCGGAAGGGCGGTTCCCCCAGGTCGTGCACGACGGCGCGTTCGACGAGCCGCCGCGTGCGGTAGATGTCGACGACGTCCTCGACGGCGAGGATGCGCACGAACACCCCGCGGTTGAGTTCGTGGACCAGCAGCCGTTCGTGGGTGAGCAGCCGGAACGCCTCGCGCAGGGTGTTGCGGGACACGCCCAGCGCGCCACCGATGCTGTCCTCCGACAGTCGTGTGCCGGGCGGGAAGAACCCCTCGGCGATCCGGGTGCGCAAGATGTCCGCGACCCGCTCGGCGGTGCTCGTACGCCCGAGCAGCGCCCGGTCGTCCGCCAGCCCACCGCTCCCGGAGTCCGTCTTCCCCACTGCGACCTCATCTCGTCCGTCCGCGGCTTCCGCTCCGCCCATCGTAGAAGCAAAGAAGAAGCCGAGAACGAGAGAACGAACCTCTTGTCGGATCGTTCAACAATCCCTACTTTGAGGGGCACGGACCGATCCGCTCCACCCCCACCGCTCAGGCCCGCCTCCCCCTCTGCGAGGTGCAGATGAGTACGACCCGGACCTCTCGGCTCCCCCAGGGCGAACTGCCCGCCGACACAGGCGCCTTCGCCTGGCTGCGCGCCCTGGGACCACGCGGCCGGCGCGCCTTCGGCGGCGCTTTCGGCGGCTACGCCCTGGACTCCTACGACTTCTTCACGCTGCCTCTGAGCATGGTGGCGATCTCCGCGTACTTCAGCCTGAGCAGCGGCCAGACCGGCCTGCTCACCACCGTCACGCTCGTCGTGTCCGCCGTCGGCGGCGTCCTCGCCGGCATCCTCGCCGACCGGATCGGCCGGGTGAAGGCGCTGATGATCACGGTCATCACGTACGCGTTCTTCACCGTCCTGTGCGGATTCGCCCCGAACTACGAGACCCTGCTGGTCTTCCGCGCCCTCCAGGGCGTCGGGTTCGGTGGCGAGTGGGCGGTCGGCGCGATCCTCGTCGCCGAGTACGCCTCCGCCAAGCACCGCGGCCGTACGCTGGGCGGCGTCCAGAGCGCCTGGGCGGCCGGCTGGGCCCTCGCGGTCATCGTCTACACGCTGGTCTTCCACTTCCTCGACCCGGACACCGCGTGGCGCGTGATGTTCTGGACGGGCGCCCTGCCGGCCCTGCTGGTGATCTGGGTGCGCAGGAACGTCGAGGACGCGCCGCACGCCGTCGCCGTACGCGAGTCGGGCACCGGACGCGGCTCCTTCACGGCCATCTTCCGGCCGGATCTGCTGCGTACGACGATGTTCGCCGTGCTCCTCTCCACCGGCGTCCAGGGCGGCTACTACACGCTGGCCACCTGGGTGCCGACGTACCTCAAGAGCGACCGCGGGCTGACCGTCGTCGGAACGGGCGGCTACCTGACGTTCCTGATATCCGGCGCGTTCATCGGGTACCTGACGGGTGGTTACCTCACCGACCGGCTCGGCCGCAAACGCAACATCGTCGTCTTCGCCGTCCTGTCGGCGGTGTGCATCATCGCGTACACCAACATCCCCTCCGGGGCGGACGGTCTCGTCCTCGTCCTGGGCTTCCCCCTCGGGTTCTGCATGTCGGCCATCTTCAGCGGTTTCGGGTCGTTCCTCGCCGAGCTGTACCCGACGGCGGTACGCGGCACCGGGCAGGGATTCACCTACAACACGGGCCGCGCGGTGGGCGCCTTCTTCCCCACCCTCGTCGGCTTCCTCGCCGACAGCTGGGGCGTCGGCGGCGCCCTGGTGTTCGGCGCCGTCGGCTACGGCATCGCCGTACTGGCCCTGCTGGGCCTGCCGGAGACGCGCGGCCGCGAGCTCACCTGACGCAGCAGTAGGGAGACACCACCATGACCTGGGCCTCGATCGACCTCAACGCCGACCTCGGAGAGGGTTTCGGGCGCTGGCGGCTGACGGACGACGAACAACTCCTGTCGGTCGTCACCAGCGCCAACGTGGCCTGCGGGTTCCACGCCGGGGACGCCGTCACCATGCGGCGCGTCTGCGAACTCGCGGCCGGACGCGGGGTACGGATCGGTGCCCAGGTGTCCTACCGTGACCTGGCCGGCTTCGGGCGGCGCTCCATGGACGTGCCGTACGACGAGCTGGCCGCCGAAGTGGCCTACCAGATCGGCGGCCTGGAGGTGTTCGCCAGGGCCGCCGGTGCACGCGTCTCGTACGTGAAACCGCACGGGGCCCTCTACAACCGCGTGGTGCACGACGAGGGTCAGGCCCAGGCCGTGGTCGACGGCGTGCTGCTCAGCGGCGAGCGGCTCCCCCTGCTGGGGCTGCCCGGCTCGCGGCTGCACGACGTGGCCGAGAAGGCCGGTCTGCCGGTGATCACCGAAGCGTTCGCCGACCGCGCCTACACCGCCGCCGGGACGCTCGTGCCGCGGAGCGAGGAGGGGGCCGTCATCACCGATCCGGCGGCCGTCGTGGAGCGGTCCGTTTCCATGGCCCGATTCGGTGTCGTCACCTCCCGGTGCGGGCGCTCGGTGCCCGTCCGCGCCCGGTCGCTGTGCCTGCACGGCGACACGCCCGGCGCGGTGGACCTGGCCCGCCGGGTCCGGACCCGGCTGGAGGCCTCCGGTGTCCGGGTGGAGGCGTTCGTATGAGGACCGTCGCGGTCGGCGAGCACGCTCTGCTCGTCGAACTCGGCAGCGGCGAGGAGACCGAGGCCTTCCACGCCGAGCTGCTGCGCCGCCGTGCGGCCGGTGCGCTGCCCTCGGTGACCGAGATCGTGCCGGCGGCGCGGACGGTGCTGCTGGACGGTGTGGCGGAACCGAGGCGGCTCGCCGCGCTCATCGCAGGGTGGGAGGCCGCGTCGTCGCACGCGCGCGTGGAGCCGGCCGTCGACATCCCGGTCCGGTACGACGGGCCCGACATCGGGGCCGTCGCCGCGCTGTGGGGCGTGACGCCGCAGGAGGTGGCGCGGATCCACTCGGCGGCCGCGTTCCGGGTGGCGTTCTGCGGCTTCGCGCCCGGGTTCGGCTACCTGACCGGGCTGCCGCCGGCGTACGAGGTGCCCCGGCGCGCCACCCCGCGTACGGCCGTACCGGCGGGCTCGGTGGCGGTGGCGGGCCGCTACACGGGCGTCTACCCGCGAACGTCGCCGGGCGGCTGGCAGCTCATCGGCTCGACGGACGCGGTGCTGTGGGACCCGGCGCGGGAGCCCGCAGCGCTGCTGGCGCCGGGCACCCGGGTGCGGTTCGTCCCGGTGGGCGTGGGGGGCCGATGACCGACCGGGCCTTCGCCGTCGTACGGGCCGGGGCGCTGACCACCGTGCAGGACCGGGGACGCCGCGGCCACGCGCACCTGGGCGTACCGCGGTCCGGCGCCCTCGACCCGTACGCCGCCGCCCTGGTCAACCGGCTGGTCGGCAACCAGGCGGACGCCGCCGTGCTGGAGACCACCGTCGACGGCTGCGCGGTGCGGCCGCGCTGCGCCGTGACCGTCGCGGTCGGCGGCGCGCCGTGCGCCGTCACGGTGGACGGCCGGCCGGTGGCGTGGGGCGCGCCCGTGCGGGTCCCCGCGGGCGCCGTGCTTGAGGTGGGCGCCGCGGTGCGGGGCCTGCGCTCGTACGTGGCGTTCGGCGGGGGCGTCGCGGCCGAGCCGGTGCTCGGCAGCCGCTCCACCGACCTGCTCTCGGGGCTCGGGCCCCCGCCCCTGGCCGTCGGAACCGTGCTCCCGCTCGGGCCGCGGCACCCGGGCGCGCCGGGGTGCGACGTCGTGCCCTGGCCGGCGGCGCCCGGGGAGCTGGTGCTGCGCGTCCGGCCAGGCCCGCGCGACGACTGGTTCACCGGCGCGGCGCTGCGGGACTTCGCCACGCGCGCGTACCGGGTGTCCCCGGCGAGCAACCGCATAGGGCTGCGCACCGAGGGCACGCCCCTGGAGCGTGCCGTGGCCGGCGAGCTGCCCAGCGAGGGCATGGTCCTGGGCGCGGTCCAAGTACCCCCGGACGGACGCCCGGTGGTGTTCCTCGCGGACCACCCGACCACCGGCGGCTACCCGGTGGTGGCGGTGGTCCGGGAGCGGGACCTGGCGGCGGCCGCCCAGGCCGTGCCGGGGACGCCGGTGCGGTTCATCCCGGTCCGCTAGGGCGGCCCCCGCGGCCGGACGGGGGCCCGTAACCACCGCCGCCGGGGGTCGCGATCACCAGGACGTCTCCGGGTGCCACGTCCACCACGTCGACGCCCTCCAGCCGCCGGACGGTGCCGTCGGCGCGCCGCACCGCGTTCTCGCCGAGCGCCCCGGGAGCGCCGCCCGCCATGCCGTACGGGGGGACCCTCCGGTGCCCGGTGAGGAGCGCCGCCGTCATCGGCTCCAGGAACCGGATGCTCCGTACGACCCCGTCGCCGCCCCGCCACCGGCCGCGCCCGCCGCTGCCGTCGCGCACCGCGAAGGCGTCCACCCGGACGGGGAGGCGCCACTCCAGGACCTCGGGGTCGGTGAGGCGCGAGTTGGTCATGTGGGTCTGTACGGCGTCGGCGCCGTCAAAGCCGTCCCCCGCACCCGAGCCGCTCGCCACCGTCTCGTAGTACTGGACCCGGTCGTTGCCGAAGGTCACGTTGTTCATGGTGCCCGAGCCCTCCGCCTGGACGCCCAGCGCGGCGTACAGGGCGCCGGTCACGGCCTGCGAGGTCTCCACGTTGCCCGCGACCGTCGCCGCCGGGTGGGCGGGGGCGAGCATCGACCCGTCCGGCACGCGTACGTCGAGGGGTTCCAGGCAGCCGCTGTTGAGGGGGATGTCGTCGTCGACGAGGGTCCGGAAGACGTACAGCACGGCCGCCATGACCACGGACGTGGGGGCGTTGGTGTTCCCCGGCTGCTGCGGTGAGGTGCCGGAGAAGTCGAGGACGGCGGCCCGGCGGTCGCGGTCGACGCGGACGGCCACCCGGATGACGGCGCCGCCGTCGGTCTCGTACCGGTAGGAACCGTCCCGGAGGGTGGCGACGATGCGGCGCACGGACTCCTCGGCGTTGTCCCGCACGTGCCGCATGTACGCGTGGACGACGTCGAGGCCGAACCGGTCGACCATGCGGCGCAGTTCGTCGATGCCCTTCTCGTTGGCGGCGATCTGGGCGCGCAGGTCGGCGAGGTTGGTGCCGGGGTCCCGGGACGGGTAGGGGGCCTCGGTGAGGAGCTTCCTGGTCTCGGCCTCGCGCAGCCGCCCGTCCCGCACGAGCAGCCAGTTGTCGAAGAGGACGCCCTCCTCGTGGATGCTGCGGCTGAAGGCCGGCATGGAGCCGGGGGTGATGCCGCCGATCTCGGCGTGGTGGCCGCGCGAGGCGACGAGGAAGCGCAGGTCGTCCCGGGGCCCGAAGACGGGTGTCACGACGGTCACGTCGGGCAGGTGGGTCCCGCCGTGGTACGGGTCGTTGATCGCGTACACGTCTCCGGGGCGCATGGTGCCCTCGTTGCGCCGCAGCACCTCCTTGATGGACTCCCCCATGGAGCCGAGGTGGACCGGGATGTGGGGCGCGTTGGCGATCAGGTTGCCGGCGGGGTCGAACAGGGCGCAGGAGAAGTCGAGGCGTTCCTTGATGTTGACCGAGTGGGCCGTGTTCTCCAGCCGTACGCCCATCTGTTCGGCGATCGCCATGAAGAGGTTGTTGAACACCTCCAGGAGGACCGGGTCGACGTCCGTACCGACGGCGCTGCGGCTCGGGCGGGGACGGGTCCGCGTCAGGCGGAGGTGACCGGTGCCGGTCGCGACGGCCCGCCATCCGTCGTCGACGACGGTGGTGGCGTCCGGCTCGGCGACGACGGCCGGCCCCGGCACGGTGTCGGCGGGGCGGAGGTCCTCCCTGCGGTACAGCGGGGTGTCCCGCCACGCGCCGTCCACGAACATCCTCGCGGTGGCGTGCGGTCGCAGAGGGCCGTCCCTGGGCGGCTGTTCCGCTGCGAGGGGATGGTGGGTCCCGGCGCGGCCCACCGCTTCGACCGAGACGGCCTCCACCACCAGGGGCTTGTCCATGGTGAAGGCGTACCGCGCCCGGTGCGCCGCGGTGAACGCCTCGCTCATGGCCTCGGCCGAGTCGAGGGGTACGGGCAGACTCGCGTCGGTTCCGGCGTAACGGAGCAGCACGCGCGCGTGGGTGCCGATGGTGCCGTCGGGCACGCCGTCGGCGCGTAGTTCGTCCCGGGTACGCTCGGCGAGCCTTGCGCAGAGGTCCTGCACGCGCGCGTGGAGGGCGGCGTCCAGTTCCGCCTCTACGGACTGCTGGCGCATGGCGGTGGCGTCGGCGAGCCCGATTCCGTACGCGGAGAGCACACCGGCCAGCGGTGGCACCAGGACCGTTCCGGCGCCGAGGGCGTCGGCGACGGCGCACGCGTGCTGGCCGCCGGCCCCGCCGAAGCTGGTCAGCGCGTAGCGGGTGATGTCGTGGCCGCGCTGTACGGAGATCTTCTTCACCGCGTTCGCCATGTTCAGCACGGCGATCTCGAGGAATCCGGCGGCGACCTCCTCCGGTGCGGGGGCCGTTCCGGTGTGCCGCCGCACGTCCTCGGCGAGGGCGGTGAAACGGGTGCGCACCACCTCGGCGTCGAGGGGCTGGTCACCGTCCGGCCCGAAGACGGCGGGGAAGTGCTCCGGCCGTACGCGGCCGAGCATCACGTTGGCGTCGGTCACGGTCAGCGGACCACCGCGCCGGTAGCAGGCGGGCCCCGGGTCGGCACCTGCCGAGTCGGGTCCGACCCGGTACCGCCGGCCGTCGAAGTGGAGGACCGACCCGCCGCCCGCCGCCACGGTGTGGATGCTCATCATGGGCGTACGCATGCGTACGCCCGCCACCTGTGTGCCGAGCTCCCGCTCGAACTCGCCCGCGTAGTGCGAGACGTCGGTGGACGTACCGCCCATGTCGAAGCCGATCACCCGGGTGAAGCCGGCCCGCTCGGACGTACGGGCCATGCCCACGACGCCGCCCGCGGGGCCGGACAGGACGGCGTCCTTGCCCCGGAAATGGGCGGCCTCGCGCAGCCCGCCGTTGGACTGCATGAACAGCAGCCGCACACCGGCGAGTTCGCCGGCGACCTCGTCGACGTACCGCCGCAGGATCGGTGAGAGGTACGCGTCGACGACCGTGGTGTCGCCGCGCGGCACCAGTTTGATCAGCGGGCTGACCTCGTGCGAGCAGCTGACCTGCGTGAACCCGGCCACTCGGGCGGCCTCGGCCACGCGCAGCTCGTGATCGGGGTGGCGGTAGCCGTGCATGAGGACGACCGCGGCGCTCCGCAGACCGTCGTCGTGGGCGGCCTTCAGCCGCTCGCCCACGAAGGCCGTGTCGAGCGGCCGGACGACCGTCCCGTGGGCGTCGACGCGCTCGGGAACCTCGATGACCCGGTCGTACACGGCCTCCGGGAGCAGGATGCGCCGGTCGAAGATCCGGGGCCGGTTCTGGTAGGCGATGCGCAGCGCGTCGCGGAAGCCCTCGGTGATGAGCAGGACGGTGGGTTCCCCGCGCCGCTCCAGGAGGGCGTTGGTGGCGACCGTGGTTCCCATCTTGACCGAGGCGATCCGGTCCGCCGGTACGGGGTCGCCCGGGGCGAGCCCGAGGAGGAGCCGGATGCCCGCCACGGCCGCGTCCCGGTACCGGGCGGGGTCCTGGGAGAGCAGCTTGCGGGTGACCAGGCGGCCGTCGGGTTTCCGTGCCACGACGTCGGTGAAGGTACCGCCGCGGTCGATCCAGAACTCCCAGCGCCCGGCCATTCCCCCATTGTGGCAAGGAACACCCTCATCAGCCCGGGGACGGCCGGGCGGGGCGGTCGCGCGGACGCCGTGCGCGTCCGTAGGCCGGGCGCCCGCCCCGCGCGATGATCAGACCTTGGGCAGGTCGGGGCCGATCCTGCTCCGTACGGCGGTCTGCACCTCGTCCTCCTCCGCCGGGTCGGCGGCGAGGCGGCGCAGCCGCTCGGCCACGCGCACGTCACCGGTCTCGGCGTGCAGTGCGGCGACCTCCCTGGTGGTCTCCTCGCAGTCCCACAGGCACTCGACGGCGAAGCCGGTCGGGAAGGAGGGGTCCGTGGCGGCGAGAGCGCGGGCCGCGCGGCCCCGGAGCTGGGACGACGCGGTCTCGCGGTAGATGTGGCGCAGCACGGGCGCGGCGCAGGCCACACCGAGCCTGCCCGTGCCGTCGACGAGCGCGTAGAGGGAGTGGGCGTCGGGGCCGTCGGACCGTACCGCCTCGCGCAGCGCGCCCAGGACGAGCGCGGCGTCGCGGGCGTCGCCCCGGCAGGCGAGGACGCCCGCGGCGGACGCGCCCAGCGGGTCCGGTCGGTGCACCCAGCCGCGCGCCCGGTCGACGGCCTCGTCGCCGCACATGCGCTCGAAGGCGGCGACGGCCGCTTCCGCGACGACCCGGGAGTCACTGGCCGCCGCGGCCTCGATGAGGTCGAGCACGACGGCGTCCCGCGCTTCGGCGAGGTAGTGCAGGGCGGCGCAGCGGGCGGCGTCCGGACCTCCGCGGGCCGTCTCGACGATCAGCCGGCGGTCGTCGGGGCCGGCGACGGCGGTGAGGCAGCGGGCAGCCGGTACGTGGAGGGCGGAGCCGCGCTCCAGGCCCTCCTGGGCCCAGTCGAAGACGGCCTGGACGCTCCAGCCGGGCCGGGGCCCGGTGGGGCGCAGCTGGCGCTGCCAGCGGTCGAAGGAGCCCTGTTCCCGGGCGGCGCGCACGCGGGCGCCGATCGCCTCGCGCCGGTCGTCGGCCCACAGCCGCCAGGGGCGCGGCTCGAAGGCGTCCCGCACGGCTGCGGCCAGCTCGGCGTCGCCCTCCGGGGTGGCGGGGAACCTGGCGAGGATCGGGGCGGCGAGGCCGCGCAGTCCGGAGTCGTCGTCGCGCAGGGCGAGCTCGTCGAGGGCCCAGGACCAGTTGGTCCCGGTGGCGGCGTACCGGCGCAGCAGCAGGAGGGCGTCCTCGCGGCCGTAGGCGGCGAGGTGGCCGAGCACGGCGAGGGCGAGACCGGTCCGTGACTCCTCGCCGTCGAGGTGGTCCTCGACGCCGAGGAGATGGGCCTCGATCTCGTCGAGCCGGCCGTGCAGATCCAGGTAGAGGCGCGCGTAGTAGAGGGAGCGGTTCTCGACCTGCCAGTCCTGGCGGGGGTCGTTGAGGACACAGTGGTTGAGGGCCGCGAGGGCTTCCGCCCGTGGCGCGGCCAGCGCGTGCAGCGTGCCGTCGCCGCGACCCCTCTGCAGCAGGCCGAGCAGGGTACCGCTCGGCGCTATGACTGGATCGAACATGGAAAATGCCTCACATCAAGCTGTCGACGCACCCGGAGGAGACCGGGGACCCCGGGGTGACCCGGGAACGGTGATTACCTAGGCCGCGCAGCAACATGTGGAGCCGCCCGTCGTCTTCCGCTTGGTGATGACCATCTTCCTCTGCCTCTCGTCGGTGGCCCCATGCGGGCCCGACGCCATGATGACCCAGCCATTTCGCCACCGCGACCACATTTACGGCACCGCTCTCACCTGGGGTTCGACGCCCGTTCACCGGGACCCGAACAGCTCCAGGAGGTGCGTCTTCCCGAACATCCTGGCGGTATCCACGGCGGACGGAGTGCCGGCTTCCGGATCGGCGCCGGCCGCCAGGAGGGCACGGACGATGCCGTCCTCACCCTTGAAGACGGCGCCCGCGATGGGCGTCTGGCCCCGGTCGTTGATGCGGTTGGGGTCGGCGCCGCGCTCCAGGAGGGCCGCCACCGCGTCCTCCTGGCCGTGGTAGGCCGCGAGCATCACCAGGGAGTCGCCCTTGTCGTTGGTGAGGTTCGCGGGCACGCCCGCGTCCACGTAGGCGGCGAGCGTCTCGGCGTCGCCCTGTCGGGCCAGGTCGAAGACCTTGGACGCCAGCTCGATCACCTCGGGGTCCGGGGTTTCACTCATCGGACGTACCGCCTCTCATCTCATCGACGCGCCATGACCACCATGGCGCACGCGGCCCTGACGGCCGTTTGACCTGCATGGACCCGGTCGGACCGGTACGCACGGCGGGAGAGCCGTACGAGTGAACCGACAGGGTACTGCCCGGCCGATCACATGACCCGGCCCGCCGGTGGCGAAGGATGGGCCGCGGCACGCGGGCGCGTGCCGGGCACCGCTCCCGTCCGCCAGTGAAGTGAAAAGCAGATAAATTCACCCATTTGCATCTTTAATCACATAGATACTTGCTGTGAGGCTGGAAGTACTCAAGGTGAATGTCCCCTCACCCAGGAGATCCCCTCATGATCCTGTCCATCTCAGGCGTGGTTCTGCTCGGCATCATCGTCTTCCTCTTCTTCAAGAAGGACGGGCTCAAGGCCTCCCACGCCCTCGTCTGCGCACTGTTCGGCTTCTACCTCGCGGGCACCGCGATCGCCCCCAGCATCACGGCGGGCGGCGCGAGCCTGGCCAGCCTGCTGGGCGGGATCAAGTTCTGACCCGCAGCGGCCCCTTCCACGACTTCAGGATCAGGAGTACGACGTGGCACGGCGCCCTCTTCCGCGCATCTCGAACCTCCCGGGCATCGCGAGCATTCCGGGCGGCGCCACCGCCCGGATCGCCCGCGGCCGGGAGATCGCACGAACGGCCGCCGACGGCGCCACGGACGTCCTCCATCCGCTGATCACGATCAGCCGGGGCCTGCGGAAGCTGGGCGGGGCCGGACGCGCCAGATGGGCCGCGACCCCCAAGGAACGGCGCGGTCCCGCGCTGTTCGTGGTCGCGGCCTGCGTGCTGGCCGTCGCGCTCGTCCCCTACGGCCCCCTGCTGGCCCTGGTCTCGCTGATGGGCGCGGCGGCGTGGCAGGGGCGCGAGCGCCCGGTCGTCAGGACGGGGCCGGACGAGGCGGAGACCGAGCGGCTCCGGTCGCTGTACGAGGCGCTGGTGCCGTACTTCTCCGTCCCGGAGGACCCGAGCCCGCTGTTCCTCCACGGCGGTGACTGGTCCAAGGCGTTCGGTGACTTCGCGTTCGACGGCGACGGACGGCCGTCCCGGCTGCGCATCACCTACCCGGCGTACTTCACGGATGGCGAAGGCGCGAGCCGGGCGAGGATCGAACAACTGCTGCGTGCCAAGTCGGGGCGGGGCCGCGAGTACCTCTTCGACTGGGACGAAGAGGGAAACCAGCTCTTCATGCGGGTGCTGCCGGCGCTGTCCACGTCGGTGGCCGCCCAGCGCTTCGTCACCGTGCCGGGCGAGACCGTACTGGGCTTCACCGACCCCGAGGCGGTGCAGCGGACGGTCCCCGTGCGGGACGGCGACGAGACCCGGGACGCCCCTCCCGTGGTGTGGCGCACCGGTCCGCGCTCCACCGAACCGCACCTGCTGGCCGTCGGGCAGCCCGGCAGCGGCACGACGACTCTGCTGCGGTCCATCGCCCTCCAGGCCCTCCAGCACGGTGACGTCCTCGTCGTCGAGGGCAGCGGGACCGGCGAGTACGCCTGCCTCGCCGGGCGTACGGGGGTCCTGGCCGTCGAATGCGGGCTCGGCGGAGCGCTGGCGAGCCTGGAATGGGCGGTGCACGAGACGGAGCGGCGCCTGATCGCGGCGAACCGGGCGCGGCAGGCCGGGTATCCGGCACCCGAGGACACCAGGCGGCCGCTGTGGATCCTGGTGGACCGGCCGAGCGTGTTCGGCCACCTGGCCGCCGCCGACGGGCGGGTCGACCCGCAGACGTTGCTCCAGGTCCCGCTGCGGCACGGCCGGGCGGCCCACGTGACGGTGGTGGTGGCGGAGCAGCTCGACGGCCTGGACACGCTCAGCGAGGCGGTCCTGACCCACACCCGGGCCCGGGTCGTCCTCGGGTCCGCCGACCCCGAGCAGGTGGGGTACGTCCTGGGCGCCGCGCCGCACACCACGCCGGTCCCCCACTTCCCGCCCGGGCGGGGGTACGCCCGGCTCGGTACGGGGCCGGTACTCCGGCTCCAGGTCCCGGCGACGCCCGACCCGTACGACGACGCCACGACGGAGGCGCACCGGCAGGCCGTCCTGGACCTGCTCCCCGAGCGCCGGCCGGACCCGGCGCCCGCGCAAGCACCTGCGCCCGCCCCGGCCCGGCCGCCGGTCCAGCCACCGGTCCAGCCCCCCGCCCCGGTCCCGGCAGCACCGGTGGCGGTACCCGTACCGGCGGTCGCCCCCGCCCCGGCTCCCACCCCGGTCCAAGCCCCGCCTCCCCCGCCCGCCCAGGCCCCACCGGCCACGCCTCCCCCGGCCGCCCAGGCCGCACCGGCACCCGCTCCCGCAGGCGCCCAGGCCCCGCCTTCCCCGCCCGCCCCGGGTGCCGCCGGCTGACCCACGGCACCCGCCGCACGCGACGGCGCCCCGCCGGCCGGCGGGCGCCCCGCCCCCTACGCCACGAACGTCCGCAACGACTCGCCCGAACCGGCGCTCGCGCCCGCCCTCACCAGCCGCGCCGCGGCCGCGAGCCGCACGGCGGCCTCGTCGGCGACGGGACCGGCGACGGTGAACGGCAGCCTGACGTACCCCTCGAAGGCGCCGTCCACCCCGAAGCGGGGCCCCGAGGGCACCCGTACTCCGACCCGTTCGCCCACTTCGGCCAGCCGGGAGCCCGACAGGCCACCGGTGCGCACCCACAGGGTCAGGCCGCCGCGCGGCACCTCGAACTCCCAGTCGGGCAGCTCCCGGCGTACCGCCGCCACCAGCGCGTCCCGGTTCTCCAGCGCCTGGGTGCGCCGCAGGGCCACGGCCTCCTCCCAGCCGCCGGTGCGCATCAGCCAGTTGACGCCGAGCTGCTCCAGAACGGGGGTGCCGAGGTCGGCGTACGCGCGCGCGGCCACCAGGGAGCGGATCACGTCGGGCGCCGCGCGCACCCATCCGATGCGCATGCCCGCCCAGAACGCCTTGCTCGCCGAACCGACCGTGAGCACCGTGCTCCCCGCCGGGTCGAAGGCGCACACGGGGCGGGGCATGTCGAGGCCCTCCTCCAGGTGCAGCTCGGTCATGGTCTCGTCGACGACGAGGACCGTCCCGGCCGAGCGGGACGCGTCGACCATGGCGCGCCGCCGGTCCTCGTCGGCCAGCGCCCCGGTCGGGTTGTGGAAGTCCGCCACGACGTAGGCGAGCCGCGGGGCGGCGTCCCTCAGCACCTGGCGCCAGCGCGGCAGGTCCCAGCCCTCCAGTCCCTCGGACATCGCGACGGGCACCAGGCGGGCGCCGGCCTCCCGCATCAGCTGGAGGATGTTGGCGTAGGACGGTGATTCCACCGCGATGCGCTCGCCGCGACCGGCGAAGAGGTGGCAGATGGCGTCCATGGCGCCCATGGCGCCCGTGGTGACCATGATCTGCTCGGGCATCGTCGGGATGCCCCGCTCCGTGTACCGGTCGGCGAGCATCTGCCGCAGCGCGGGCAGGCCGGCCGGGTAGTCCCCGTGCGTGTGGGCGTAGGGCGGCAGCTCCTCCAGGGCGCCCTGGAAGCCGCGGGTGAGCCAGGGCTCGGGCGCCGGCAGGGAGGCGCAGCCCAGGTCGATCATGGAGCCGAGCGACTCCGGCGGCAGGGGTTCGAGGCCCCGGGCGGGCAGCGGGTTCCCGGCGGGCACGGCCGTCCAGCTCCCCGCGCCCCGGCGCGATTCCAGGAACCCCTCGGAGCGCAGCGCCTCGTACGCGGCGGCGACCGTCGTACGGCTGACGGACAGCGCGAGGGCCAGCTCCCGCTCGGCGGGGAGCCGGGCGGCGACCGGGACACGCCCCTCCAGCACCAGCAGCCGGATGCCGTCGGCGAGCGCCCGGTAGGCGGGCGGCTTGCGGGTTCCGGGGCCGGCCGGCCGGGTCTGCTGCGCGCTGAGTTGACGGGCCAGCTGGGCGGGACCCACTGCCGAAGTCCATTCAGCCATGGAATTCAGTCCACCTTCCTCGAATTGGACCTGGTTGGCATCCAAAGCCCTGCCACAGGGTGGCATGAGCCAGTCCACCACCATCACCTCGGGGGGCACAACCCATGTCGACGACGTCCGGCACACCGGATCCCGGCACCGCTTCGCGGCACCTCGTCCGCCGGCTGCTCCAGCTGTACGTCGGTCTGGCCCTGTACGGGGCCAGTTCGGCGCTGCTCGTCCGCAGCGGCCTCGGCCTGGAGCCGTGGAACGTGCTGCACCAGGGACTGGCCGAGCGGACCGGCCTGAGCATGGGTGTCGTCCTGACCGTCGTCGGTGCCGCCGTCCTCCTGTTGTGGGTGCCGTTGCGGCAGAAGCCCGGCCTGGGCACGGTCTCGAACGTTCTCGTCATCGGTGCCGCGATGGACGGCACCCTGTGGTTCGTGCCCGACGTGCACGGCCTGTTCGCCCAGGTCCCGCTGATGGCCGGTGGAATCGTGCTCAACGGCGTGGCCACCGGCCTGTACATCGCCGCCCGCTTCGGCCCCGGCCCGCGCGACGGGCTGATGACGGGCCTGCACCGGCTCACCGGCCGCTCCCTGCGTCTGATCCGCACGACGATCGAGGTCACCGTCGTCGTCACCGGGTTCCTCCTGGGCGGTTCCCTGGGAATCGGGACCGTGCTGTACGCCCTGGCGATCGGTCCGCTGGCCCAGTTCTTCCTGCGCGTCTTCACCGTCCCGGGCCCCACGGGCGGGCGTTCCGGCAGCACCGTGGTCGCCTCCGGGAAAGCCGGGCAGGCCATACTGCGGCGGTGACTCGCGTACGCCACCCCTATCTGGACCACCCCTCTCCCCTCATACCCTTCGCCCACCGCGGCGGTGCGGCGGACGGGCTGGAGAACACGGCGGCCGCCTTCCGGCGCGCCGCCGCGGCCGGTTACCGCTACTTCGAGACGGACGTCCACACCACGGCCGACGGCCGGCTGGTCGCCTTCCACGACGCGACGCTGGACCGGGTTACGGACGCCCGGGGCCGGATCCGGGACCTGCGCTGGAGCGAGGTGCGTCACGCGCGCGTGGCGGGCAAGGAGCCGCTGCCGCTCTTCGAGGAGCTGCTGGAGGAGTTCCCCGACGCCCGCTGGAACGTGGACCTCAAGGCGGAGCCGGCTCTGGGACCGCTGCTCGCGGTCGTCCGCAGGGCGGACGCCTGGGACCGGGTGTGCGTCGGCTCGTTCGACGAGGGCCGGGTGGCCAGGGCGCACCGCCTCGCGGGCCCCCGGCTGGCCACCTCGTACGGCGTGCGGGGCGTCCTGGGGCTGCGGCTGCGGTCGTACGGGATCCCCGCCGCGCTGCGCGCGGGTGCGGTGGCGGCGCAGGTGCCGGAGGTCCAGGGCGGGGTCAGGGTCGTGGACCGGCGGTTCGTGCGGGCGGCGCACGCGAGGGGCCTCCAGGTGCATGTCTGGACGGTCAACGATCCCGGCCGGATGGCCGCGCTGCTCGACCTGGGGGTGGATGGCATCATGACCGATCATCTGGAGACGCTGCGCACGGTGCTGACCGACCGGGGGGTCTGGGTCTGAGCGTGCCTCCCGTCTTCCGCCAAGGGGACGAACGAGGGGGACGGGCGTGAGCGACGCCGAGACCGCCGACCGGGCCGCCGGTACGGCAGAGCCGTCCGACCGGCGACGCGAGCAACGCGGCTGGTACTTCTACGACTTCGCGTGCTCCGTCTACTCCACGAGCGTGCTGACGGTCTTCGTCGGCCCGTACCTGACGTCGGTCGCCAAGGCCGCCGCGGACGCGGACGGCTTCGTCCACCCGCTGGGAATCCCGCTCCGCGCGGGGTCGGTCTTCGCGTACGCCGTGTCCGCCTCCGTCGTCCTGGCGGTCCTGGTGATGCCACTGGCGGGCGCGGCGGCGGACCGTACGGGCCGCAAGAAGCCGCTGCTGGCGGTGGCCGCGTACCTGGGGGCCGCCGCCACGGCGGCCATGTTCTTCCTGGAGGGTGACCGCTATCTCCTGGGCGCCTTCCTCCTGATCGTGGCGAACGCCTCGCTCACGGTGTCGATGGCGCTGTACAACGCCTATCTGCCGCAGATCGCCGCGCCGGAGGAGCGGGACGCCGTCTCGTCGCGCGGCTGGGCGTTCGGCTACACCTCCGGCGCGCTGGTCCTGGTCCTGGACCTGGTGCTGTACACGGGTCACGCGTCGTTCGGGCTGTCGGAGCCGGAGGCGGTACGGATCTGTCTGGCCTCGGCCGGTCTATGGTGGGGCGCCTTCACCCTCGTACCGCTGCGGCGGCTGCGTGACCGGAGGGTGGCGCCCGGCCGCGAGGGCTCGGTCGGTTCGGGCTGGCGGCAGTTGCGGGCGACGCTCCGCGACATGCGGCGGCATCCGCTGACGCTCTCCTTCCTCCTGGCGTACCTCGTCTACAACGACGGGGTACAGACGGTGATCTCCCAGGCGTCCGTCTACGGCTCCGAGGAGCTGGGCCTGGAGCAGACCACACTCATCACGGCCGTGCTCCTAGTACAGGTTCTGGCGGTCGCCGGGGCGCTGGGCATGGGACGGCTGGCGCGGACGTACGGCGCGAAACGCGCGATTCTCGGTTCGCTCGCCGTGTGGACCCTGATCCTGGCGGCCGGATATTTCCTGCCGGCCGGGGCGCCGGTGTGGTTCTACGCGCTGGCCGCGGCCATCGGGCTGGTCCTGGGCGGCAGCCAGGCGCTGTCCCGGTCGCTGTTCTCGCACCTGGTCCCGCGCGGAAAGGAGGCCGAGTACTTCTCGGCGTACGAGATGAGCGACCGGGGGCTCAGCTGGCTGGGGCCCCTGGTGTTCGGGCTCGCGTACCAGCTGACCGGCAGCTACCGGGATGCGATCATCTCTCTGGTGATCTTCTTCGCGCTGGGATTCGTCCTGCTCGCGCGGGTACCCGTCCGGAAGGCGGTGGCCGAGGCGGGCAACCCCGTCCCGGACCGGATTTAGACGCGGAAGTGAAAGGCCGGTAGTGTACGCCTTTGGCCTGCCAGGCGGACCGTTACTGCGTGCTCTTACAGCAAAGACGCTGGGTGACATCTGCTGCCAGATGTGACAAACCGGGCACTGGTGGGTACAACAAGGGGCGGCACGACGGGCGACGCATGACCCGCAACGGGAATCTTTACCGCCGACCGGACGTTGACCGGATGACGACGACAGCGACACCTGTCCTGTGGGCGACAAGCCCGGGAGGCACGATTCATGAGTGAGCGAGCTCTTCGCGGCACGCGCCTCGTGGTGACCAGCTACGAGACCGACCGCGGCATCGATCTGGCCCCGCGCCAGGCGGTGGAGTACGCATGCGAGAAGGGGCATCGTTTCGAGATGCCGTTCTCGGTCGAGGCGGAGATTCCGCCGGAGTGGGAGTGCAAGGTCTGCGGAAGCCAGGCACTCCTCGTTGACGGGGACGGCCCCGAGGAGAAGAAGGGCAAGCCGGCGCGTACGCACTGGGACATGCTCATGGAGCGGCGCACCCGCGAGGAGCTCGAGGAAGTGCTGGCCGAAAGGCTGGCGGTCCTGCGCTCCGGCGCCATGAACATCGCCGTGCATCCGCGCGACAGCCGGAAGTCCGCGTAACCGCACCACAGCGGGAGCGCGCACAGCGAGCGGCGTACGCGCCGTGGAGCGAGAGCCGCGGGGGGGGGGGGGGGGGGGGGGGGGGGGGGGGGGAGGGGGGGGTGGGTTGGGGCGGTGGCGGAGGGGGGGGGGGGGGGGGGGGGGGAGGGGGAGAGGGAGAGGAGGGACGGGGGA
>NZ_JBWKJV010000012.1:41866-168136 GCF_056432045.1 Streptomyces sp. NPDC045701
AAAAAAAGGAAGAGAGCAAAAGAAGGGGGAGGAAGGCGGGGGGGGGGGGGGGGAGGTGGGGTCCCCCCCCCCCCCCCCCCCCCCCCCCCCCGGCTCTGTGCTGCCCGCCCGCCGTCCGGCGGGCGGGCGCTCTCAGCGGTTCAGCGGCGGCCGCGGACCCTCGTCGCCGGACGGCCGGGGCGCGTCGTCGCGGATGACCTCACCCTGCACCACCTTGCCGTCGGGCCGGTGAATGCGGGCCTGCTGGAAGGCGTCCCCCAGGGATCCGTGGCCGGACACGACCGCCCGCATCCGGCGCTCCAGCGTCCGCTCCGCGTACCGTCCGGCCACCGCGCGCACGGCGGGCACCAGGAGCAGGAGGCCCGCCACGTCCGAGATCAGCCCCGGGATCATCAGCAGGAGTCCCCCGAGCATCAAAAAGCCGTTCCCGGTGCTCTCCCGGTCCGCTTCGCCGCCGGGAGCGGGCGTGGCGCCCGGTTGCCGCTGTCGCAGCGTCTCGGTGAGGGTGCCGAAGGCGCGCCGCCCGGCGCGCTTGATGACCGCGGCGCCGAGCACACCGGCGCCCACGAGCAGGGCCGGCACCGCGAGCCCACCGGCCGTGCCCGCCACCAGGGTCAGCAGCCAGATCTCCAGCACGAGCCAGGCGACGACGCCGACCGGAACGAGAGTGCGGGCACGGGAGCGCGGTTTACGGGCGGGCGGGGGCGGTGAGCCGGTTGTCATGCCCCCAGTGTGCCTGGGGGCGTGCCAGGACGGCGTAAAGGCCCTGGAGCGCCGCCTGCCGGCCGCCCGCCGCCACAGGCCGCCCGGGGCGGGGCGGTACGACCGGTCCTCGGCACCGGACGACTTGGGGGCGGCGCCGCCCGGAGGAGAGCCGGCCCGGCTCCGGAGACGGGACCGCCCGCGCTCAGGCCCGGGGCGCGCCGGGCTCGTCGGACGGGCCGGCCGACCCGGCGGGGCCGAGGGTGTCGGACGGGGCCGAGGGGTGGCCGGACCCGGCGTCGTCGCCGGACGCACGGGAAGCATCAGGGTCGTCGGAGGCACCGGAGGCCGGAGCGGTGGAAGCCACGCCGTCGGCGGAACCGGAAGGTTCCGTACCCGGCCCGCCGGACGCGTCCGCCGGCTCCGCACCTCGCTCGCCGGACGCGGGCGGCGTCGCCGAGGGGGAGGGCTTGCGGCCGAGGAGGCGGTCGGCGCGGGAGCCGAGGCCCCAGGCCGTGACCCGCCACAGCGCCTCCACCACGATGTCCCGGCTCATCTTGGAGTCGCCGAGCTCCCGCTCGACGAAGGTGATCGGCACCTCGACGACGTGGTACCCGGCCGCGACCGCGCGCCGGGCGAGGTCGACCTGGAAGCAGTAGCCCTGGGACGCGACCTCGTCGAGGCCGAGGCCCTCCAGGGTCTCCTTGCGGAAGGCGCGGAAGCCGCCGGTGACGTCCCGGATGGGGACGTCCAGGAGGAGGCGCGAGTACGTGCTGCCGCCGCGGGAGAGGAACTCACGCGACTTGGGCCAGTTCACCACCCGGCCGCCGGGCACCCAGCGGGAGCCCAGGACGAGGTCGGCGCCCTTGAGGGCGGTCAGCAGGCGGGGCAGCTCCTCGGGCTGGTGGGAGCCGTCGGCGTCCATCTCGACGAGGACGCCGTAACCGTGCTCAATGCCCCAGCGGAAGCCCGCCAGGTACGCGGCCCCCAGCCCTTCCTTGCCCTTGCGGTGCAGGACGTGCACGTGGTCGTCCCCGGCGGCCAGTTCGTCGGCCAGCTTGCCGGTGCCGTCCGGGCTGTTGTCGTCGGCGACCAGGACGTCGACGTCCGGCACGGCGGCGCGCACCCGCGACACGATCGGCTTGATGTTCTCGGCCTCGTTGTAGGTCGGGATGATCACCAAGGCTCTGCCGAGCGGGCCGTAGCGCCTCTGGCCACCGTCGTTCACTGCTGCCCCTTACGTCCGTACACGGATCACCACCATAGCGAGCCCGGGCCAGGGCCCGTCGCGGCGGCGGTACGGAAAGCGGCGGTAGCGGCCGGAACGGCCGGAACGGCCAGGGAGAAACGCACGGAACGACCACCGAGCGGTCAGCGGGACGGCCGCCCGAACGGCCGGTCGCACGGCCGACGGAGAAAAAGGGGCGCGAGTGGGGGCCCGACGTCCTTCGGGCCGACCTGGGGCCCGCTGGCTGCGGGTCGACCGAGAGCCGTTGTCTACTGAACATCCGGGCCCCACCCGGGTCGCACCTCCCCCGGGCTCCTGGGGAGCAGGGGGGACCTCCGGCCGACGGAAACCTTCCCTCGCCCCCGAGGACGCGGGCGCTGAACCTGGCTCCCAGTGGCGGTGCGCCGGTGCGGCACACCGCCCCATGACCCAGCGGCGTTCGACGACTGCGTGAAGGCCGGCCGATCGGACGTCCTGTGGTGGACCCGCCGAACCTACCCGCCGCCGACCGCTCGCTGTCAACAGTCGTTCGACCTGCGGCGATCGACAGAAACAGCAGGTCAGAGGGGAAGATCCGCAGGTCGCGGGCGAGACCCGGGAAGCCGTGCGCGCACCCGGAATGCCCTTACGTCACTCGTTCGGTCGTACGAAGACCGTGCGGCCGGAGACGACGGTCCGCAGGCAGACCGGAAGGTCGACACCAGGGGTGAGGTCGGGCAGGCCGGGCGTCCCGGAGCGCGGGTCGGTGGACCAGCGGGCGACACGGTCGTCGGGCGCCTGGACGACCAGTTCCTCGGCGCGCCAGACCGCGTAGTCGGCCGGAGCGCCCGGTACGAGGATCCCGGCGTCGTCCCGGCCGGTGGCCCGCCAGCCGCCCCGGGTGTGGGCCGTGAAGCCCGCACGGACGGAGATGCGGTGCTCGGGCGTGCGATGGAACGCCGCGGCCCGCACGGTGCCCCACGGGTCCAGCGGGGTGACCGGGCTGTCGGAGCCGAAGGCCAGGGGCACGCCGGCGCGCAGCATCGCGGCGTACGGGTTGAGGGTGCGCGCCCGGTCGGGGCCCAGGCGCTCGGCGTACATACCGTCCTCGCCGCCCCAGGCCGCGTCGAAGGCGGGCTGCACGGACGCGGTGAGGCCGAGCTCGGCGAACGCGGCGACGGTCTCGGGGGTGAGCATCTCGGCGTGCTCGACGCGGTGGCGGGCGGCACGCACGCGCGCCAGGCCGACCGTCTCGGCGGCGGCCCGTACGCCGTCGACGACCGCGCTGACGGCGGCGTCCCCGATGGCGTGGAAGCCGGCCTGGAGACCGGCCTCGGTGCAGGCCGTGACGTGGGCGGCGATGGCGGCGGCGTCGAGGTGGGCGGTGCCGGTGTGCGCGGCGTCGGCGTACGGCTCGTGCAGGCAGGCGGTGTGGGAGCCGAGGGAGCCGTCGACGAACAGGTCACCGGCGGCGCCGATCGCGCCGAGTTCGCGGACGCGCCGGGCGTCCTTCTCGTCGGACACGGCCTCGGCCCAGTAGCCGACGACCCGGGGGCCGGGCTCCCCGGCGGCGAGCGCCAGCAAAGCGGTGAAGTCGTCCTCGTCGGAGATCTCGGGGCCGGCGCACTCGTGGACGGTTCCGATGCCCAGGGCGGCCGCGCGGCGCAGCGCGGCCCGCTGGGCCTCGGCGCGCTGGCCGGGCGTGACGGCGGCGTGGGCGGCGGCCCGTACCGCGTGGTGCGCGGCGGCGGTGAGGGGCTGGTCCGGGTGGTATCCGGACAGTTCGGTGACGCCGGGGACGAGGTCCAGGAGGGCGGTGGTGACGACCGCGGAGTGGACGTCGACGCGGGGCAGGTAGAGCGGCCGTCCCCCGGTGGCCTCGTCGAGTTCCGTACGGGACGGGGGGCGCCGTTCGGGCCAGCGGGCGGCGTCCCAGCCGTGGCCGAGGAGCACCTTGTCGGCGGGCCGGGCGGCGCTGTGTGCCCGTACGCGCTCCAGGGCGTCGGCGAGCGTGCGGGCGCCCGACAGGTCGAGACCGGTGAGAGCGAGGCCGGTGGCCGTGGTGTGGACGTGCGCGTCGGTGAAGGCGGGGGTCACGAGGGCGCCTTCGAGGTCGATCACCTCGTCCACGCCGGAGGCGAAGGCGTCGGCCGCGCCCTCGGATCCCACCCAGGCGACATGGCCGCGTTCGACGACCATCGCGGTCGCGAAGGGGTCGGCGGGGCTGTGGACGTCTCCACCGCGCAGCAGCACGGTGCGGTGTTCGCTCTCGGTCATGGTGACCAGCCTAGATACGGGCTCACACGCGCGGTGGCCGGGCCTCGTACGGAGTGGACAGGACGACCGTCGTACGGGTGGACACACCGGACTGCGAGCGGATCCGGGTGAGCAGGTGCTCCAGTTCCAGGGGGGTCGCCACCCGCACCTTGAGGATGTAGTTCTCGTCGCCGGCGACGCTGTGGCAAGCCTCGATCTCGGAGATGTCGGCGAGCCGCTCCGCGATGTCGTCGGGTGCGCTGGGGTCGAACGGTTTCACCGAGATGAACGCGGTCAGCGGCAGCCCGACCGCCTCCGGGTCGACGACGGCGGCGTAGCCGCGGATGACTCCGCGCTGCTCGAGGCGTCGGACGCGCTGATGCACCGCCGAGGTGGACAGGCCGGTGGCCTTGCCCAGGTCGGTGTAGCTCATGCGCCCGTCCTTGACGAGCAACTCGACGATCTGACGATCCAGCTCCTCCATGCGGTCAACCTATTGCCCCGGATGCCTCGCGGCACAGCCGGAGGTGCCGCGGAAGGGCACCTGCGGGCGGCATGTGACGAAGACCACAGGTGTATGGCAGTGCCCTTCCGTGACCGGATGGTTATTCGCGCGTGTGGATGGGAATTGCTTGCTGTGGTCGAGGCCGCAAGAGCCCGGTCGGCCCACCCGAGGGGGAGATTCTCCATGCAGGAGCCTGTTGATTCGGTCGTATCCCACGAGGACGACGAACTCGACGCGTATGACACTTTCGAGATGGTTCGGGTGATCTGCCCGGACTGTTCGCAGCCCATCGCGCTGCTGGCGGACGAGGACGTCCTCCCGGAGCACGCCCTGTGCCCCACGCCGTGGAACCCGTTCGTGCTGACGGTGTGCGCGGGCACGGGACGGGCGGCCACGGACGCGCGCCCCGCCGACGAGTCGCTGGAGCTCCAGGAGCAGGACACCGCCCTGCTGCTGACCCTCCCGCAGGGACTCGACTGGCGCACGCAGCCCTTCTCGCACGTGGGCGGGCCCGGCTCGCGCCCCATCAAGGTGCCGCGCCCGGCGGCGCAGCGCCAGATTTCGCGGTTCCGGCGCGCGGCCTGAGCGGGCCGAGCGGCCCCGCGGCCGGAGGCCGCTGCGCTTCCGCCCCTCACCCGTGACGATGCCGCACCACCGCCCGGCGCGCGGCGTGGTGCGGCACCGCGCTGTCCGGGGACAGGCGCACCGGACGGGGCCCGCCAACTCCGTTGGACCGCGGCCGGATCGCCGGTACGCCGGTGACCGTCGCCCCCGGACGCGCCCTCCCGGGGCGTACCGGGCGCACGGAGCGGCGGCCTCCCGGCGGCCGGCGCACCGGACCCGCCGACAGGCGGCGAACTGGCGGCCGAATGCCGCGACCGGTGACCGCACGGGGCGGTCCGGCGTTGGCCCGGCATGACCTCGCCGTCCTCGACGTACCCGACGTACCCGACGCGCGGCTACGGCGTGAGCCGCATGGTCCCGCGCTCGGCAGAATCGGTTCCGCGGTCCGTGGACCCACCCATCTACCGGGCGCTGGTCCGCCTCTGGGCCGACAGCGGCAGGGCCGTACCGGGCCGCCGTGACCAGGAGTGGAACAGGCTCACGGCGGCACCGGCGTGGACGCTCCCGGGGGAGGTCAGCGGCTCTCGGGACCCACGACGTGACGGGCGATGACCATGCGCTGGATCTGGTTGGTGCCCTCGACGATCTGGAGCACCTTCGCCTCGCGCATGTAGCGCTCGACGGGGAAGTCGGCGGTGTAGCCGTAGCCGCCCAGCACCTGGACGGCGTCGGTGGTGACCTTCATCGCCGCGTCCGTACAGAAGAGCTTGGCCATGGCGGCCTCCCGCGAGAAGGGCAGGCCGGCGTCGCGCAGCCGGGCGGCGGCCAGGTACAGCGACCGCCCCGCCTCGATCCGGGTGGCCATGTCGGCCAGCATGAAGCGCAGGCCCTGGAAGTCGGCGACCGGGCGGCCGAACTGCTGTCGCCCGGTGGCGTAGGTGACCGCCTCGTCCAGGGCGGCCTGGGCGACGCCGATGGCGCAGGCGGCGATCCCGAGGCGGCCGGAGTCCAGGGCCGAGAGGGCGATGGCGAAGCCTTGGCCCTCCTCCCCGATGCGGCGGGCGTCGGGGACGCGTACGCCGTCGAAGTGCAGCTGGGCCGTGGGCGAGCCCTTCATGCCCATCTTCTTCTCCGGTGTGGCGGCCGAGAGCCCCTCGGCGTCGCCGGGGACCAGGAAGGCGGTGATGCCGCGCGGGCCCTCGACGCCCGTGCGGGCCAGCACCGTGTAGAAGTCGGCGACGCCGCCGTGGGTGATCCACGCCTTGGTGCCGGTGATGATCCAGTCGTCGCCCTCGCGGACCGCCTTCGTGCGCAGCGAGGCCGCGTCGGAGCCGGACGAGGGCTCCGACAGGCAGTACGCCCCGAGGAGCCCGCCGCTCAGCATGGCCGGCAGGTGCTCGGCCCGCTGCTCCTTGGTGCCGTAGCCGGCCAGGGCGTGGCAGGCGAGGGAGTGGACGCTGACACCGAGGCCCACGGTGAGGCGGGCGGCGGCGAGCTCTTCGAGCACCTGGAGGTAGACCTCGTACGGCTGGTCACCGCCGCCGAAGCCCGAGTCGTACGGCAGGCCGAGCAGCCCGGAGCCGGAGAGCAGCGAGAAGACCTCGCGGGGGAAGCGTCCGGTATCCTCCTCCTCCGCCGCGCGCGGTGCGATCTCCCGCTGGACGATGTCACGCACCAGGGCGATCAGATCCCTGGCTTCCTCGGTGGGCAGCTGTCGTTCCACCGGCTGCGGGGCGCGGTCGGGCATGGGGGCGCTCTCCTCCCTGTCGGGCGCTGCGGCGGGCGCGCGCGAAGGGTTGGGCGGCGCCGCCGGGTCTCACTGCTTCGCCGATGCTGCCTTCCCGGATCGCGGAACCGGCTGACCAGCGGCTGTGGCGGGTTGAGTATGCCTGATCGAGGGACTTCCGTCACTGGGCAGCCGGTGATCGTTCGGTCGCTCTTCAGCGCCCCATCACCTTGGTACGCACCATTGACCGCAATGGTCTAGTCCTTCTACGGTGCGGTGCACCACTATGCCGCGTTCATGACATCGAGACACCGCCCGTTCTCCCTCCCGTACGAGGAGACCCGCATGCTCGGACAGACCCCCCGCCGCACCCGTTTCCGGACACTGGTCGCCGCCGCGTGCAGCGCCGTCCTGGGAGCCGGCCTGCTCGCCACCGCCACCGCCCCCTCCGCCGCCGGCACCACCGCCGACTCCGCCGGACACGCCACAGGGCACCGGGCCCCGGCCGCCCACACCCGCGCCGCGCCCAAAGTCGTCGGGTACTTCACCAACTGGGGCGTCTACGGGCGCGACTACCACGTGAAGAACATCCGCACCTCCGGCTCGGCCGCGAGACTGACCCACATCAACTACGCCTTCGGCAACGTGCAGGACGGCAAGTGCACCATCGGTGACGCCTTCGCCGACCACGAGCGGGCCTATACCGCCGACCAGTCCGTCGACGGCCGCGCCGACACCGCCGACCAGCCGCTGCGCGGCAACTTCAACCAGCTGCGGAAGCTCAAGAAGCTCCACCCGGACATCAAGGTCCTGTGGTCCTTCGGGGGCTGGAGCTGGTCCGGCGGCTTCACCGAGGCGGCGAAGGACCCGGCCGCCTTCGCCGAATCCTGCTACCGGCTGGTCGAGGACCCCCGGTGGGCCGATGTCTTCGACGGCATCGACATCGACTGGGAGTACCCGAACGCCTGCGGCCTGACCTGCGACACCAGCGGCCGCGACGCCTTCACCGGCCTGATGTCGGCGGTCCGCGCCAGGTTCGGCGGCCGGGACCTGGTCACCGCCGCGATCACCGCCGACGCCACACCGGGCGGGAAGATCGACGCCGCCGACTACGCGGGCGCGGCCCGGTACGTCGACTGGTACAACCCGATGACGTACGACTTCTTCGGCGCCTGGGCCGCCCAGGGCCCCACCGCGCCCCACTCGCCGCTCACCGGCTACCGCGGGATCCCGCAGCCCGCGTACCACACCGACGCGACGATCCAGAAGCTCAAGGCGCTCGGTGTCCCCGCCCGCAAGCTGCTGCTCGGCATCGGCTTCTACGGGCGCGGCTGGACCGGCGTCACACAGAAGGCGCCCGGCGGCACCGCCACCGGACCGGCCCCCGGCACGTACGAGCAGGGCATCGAGGACTACAAGGTGCTCAAGGAACGGTGCCCGGCCGACGGCAGGGTCGGCGGCACCGCGTACGCGCACTGCGGCGACCAGTGGTGGAGCTACGACACCCCCGCCACGATCGCCGGGAAGATGGCCTACAAGAGCCGGCAGGGGCTCGGCGGCACGTTCTTCTGGGAGCTCAGCGGGGACACCGCGAACGGGGAGCTGATCCGGGCGATCCGGTAGCCGCCCGCCGGCGGGCCACCCGCCGGCGGACCCGTGTCAGACCAGGCCGACCTGCGTGACCAGCATGGCGAAGACGACGACGAGCACCCAGCCCAGGGCGTGCTCCAGGAGCTGGGGGCCGTCGTCCTTCGGCCCTCCGGTACGTGCGCGGGGAGCGGCGACGGCGGCGGCGTTCGTGGTCATGGGTACTCGCTCTTTCGGCCGATGGGGGATGTCCCCACAGTGCCAGCGCGGACGGCCTCCCGGGTAGAGACGTTCATCACGGCCCGGCGGCCGTCCGCTGCGGCCGACCGGTGCTCAGCGGACGCCCACCGCCGCCAGGGCGCGGCGTTGCGCGGCCGTGGGGTGGGCCGGCCAGTACAGGTAGCAGACGCCGCCTGTGCCCGAGACCACTTTCCCGGTGGAGTTGTAGCGCTTCGTCCGCAGCCAGATGTTCTCCCACTCACGGCGCCGGTAGACCCGGCGTACGGCCTCGTTGCTCGGGGACGCCGGGTCGTTGGCGATCACATCGCCCTCGGGCGTGAACCCGATCACGGTCATCAGGTGGCCCGCGGTGCCGTAGCCCGCCCCCGTGAGCTCCTCCGCCCGGAACGACTGGGACGTGATGGCCGGGATTCCCGCGCCGATCAGCGTCTCCAGCTCGGTCAGCGACCGCAGCCGGGTCACGACCGCGCTCATGTCGTCGTACGTGGCGGCATAGGCGGCGTTGAAGGGCCAGTTCCCGCAGCCGTCGTACTGGTGGTCGAAGGTGAACCGGGCCGCGTGGCAGACCTGGGGGTCGGCGTAGTCGGGGTTCACCCAGGCCAGGTCCTGGGCGGTCGGCCTGCGGCCCCAGTACTCGACGATCATCTGCGAGGAGGTGGGGCTGCACCACGCCTCTCCGCCGTTGTCGTACTCCGGGTACTGGCCGATGTGGATGTTCTGCGAGTAGCGCGGGACCACCAGCTCGCGGGCGAGGCCCGGCTCCGAGGCGGGCACGGTGAAGCGGTCGGGGATGTCCGAGGCCATCGCCCCGGCCCGCCACACGGTCGGCGTGAGCCGCGTGCCGGGCCTGCGGTGGAGCGTGAGCCGCAGCCGGTACGACACCAGGCGCAGTCCGCTCGCGGCGTCGTCGATCGCGAAGGTGTCGGTCCAGACGGTGCTCCGGCCGTCCTTCTGGCCGTCGACCGAGGTGCGCAGGATGTCCCCGTCGCCGGACGCCCAGCGGCCCATGACGTACCAGGGGGTCTCGGAGCCGTCCGCGTAGCGGCCCTTCAGCTCGACCGCGATCCAGGTGCCGGACGGGGTGTCGGCGTTCCACGAGGGGACCACCTCGGTGGCCGGCACGGTGGAGCGGTGCTCGGGCGAGGTCCAGGTCGCGTACTCCCAGGTGGCCCGGGTGCCGGTGTGCGGGTCGGTGTAGTCGGTGAGGCCGGCGGGAGTGCCGATCACCAGCCCGGGACGGCGGGCGAGTGCGGGGCGCGTGCCGGCGTGGGCGCCGGAGCGCCAGTCGGTGTACGACGTCCAGAAGCGGTTGTCCACGAGGTCGCCGGCGTGGCCGGACGACACCCGGGCGTCGCGGCCGGTGCCGGTGGTCAGGGCGGTGGCGGGTGCCGACGAGGCCGCGGCGGTGCCGACGGCGGCGAGCGCGGCCGCCAGCACGGTTCTGCGGGCGGAGGACGGTCCGGACGGCGCTTCGGAGGGCGGTCCGGACGGTGGCCCGGACGGCGGGGAACTGGTCATGGCGAGACCCCCGGTCGGTCGGATGCACGACAGGTGTGCACGACGTGGTACGACAGGTTGCGCCCACTATCCCGGTTCGGGCGGTTCCCCGGCCAGCGATGCGGCACGCGTCGCCCCACCAATATTGGTCTTCACCTGTGGCTTTGTAGGGTGGTCGGCATGGACGACCTCGACCGGCCCGCCGCCGCGCTGCGCGCGCTGCCGCCCTCCTGCGGCCCCGTCCGGCTGATCGCGGTCGACGGCCACGCCGGTTCCGGCAAGTCCACGTTCGCGGGCCGGCTGGCGGTGGCGCTCGGCGGCGCCCCGGTGCTCCACCTCGACGACATCGCCACGCACGACGAACTCTTCGCCTGGACGGACCGTCTCCGGGTCCAGGTACTCGAACCGCTGGCCCGTGGCGAGGACGCGCGCTTTCACCCGTACGACTGGAACGCGCGCCGCTTCGGTCCCCCGAGGCCGCTGCCCGCGGCGCCGGTCGTGCTCGTGGAGGGGGTGGGCGCCGGCCGCCGTGCCCTGCGGCCCCTCCTCGCCTCGCTGCTGTGGATGGAGCGGGGCGCCGAGGAGTCGTGGGAACGGGGCCGCCACCGGGACGGACCTGCGCAGTACGCCTTCTGGGCCGGGTGGACGGCGGCCGAGACGCGCCACTTCGCGGCGGACCCCTCCCGGCCCTTCGCGGATGCCCTGGTACGGGAGTGCCCAGAGGGGTACGAGTGGCTGCCCGGGCCTGTTGCGACACCAGGCCCGGACCAGATCGTCACCCAGGGTGACCGAGGTGCGCACCCCTCCGGACCGCCCTACTGAGCAGTCGGAAATCAGCCTCCAGAGTGCCCCAACTTCGCTTGACCGACGGGGCGTACAGGTCTTACGTTTCCCATGTGCGGCTTTCCGGAGCCGTCGCAGACGCGAAGCCCCCGGTTGTTCCCCCGTGATCGGGGGCTTCGTTCTGCCCTCATCACCCCCCTTTCAGCGCCGCTCGAGCACCCGACGCTCACCGTCGGTCACCATCCGGTGAAGGCTCGCGTCGCCCTTTCGCGCCCTTAAGCGAACACCCTCCGTACAGGTACGATGCCCCTCGGTGCGGTCAATTCCCGTTCTTGAGAGGGCGATTGGGAACGCCTCCGCCGGGCGGCCGCCCGGTGGAGAGGTACGGGGACACGGTTTGTGGGGGACCCGATGGACATCGGCACACAGCGGACGCACGCCCCGGCCGATCTCGCCTGGCTGCGTGGCGTGGACGCCTACACCATGGGGGCGTACCCGCAGGCGGAGGAGGAGTTCCGGGCGGCGGTGCGGCTGGATCCCGGCATGGCCGACGGCTGGCTGGGGCTGCACGCGTTACGCGTGGACACGACCACCGCCCTGCTGCGGATGTACCGCCACCGGGACCGCTTCGGCGAGCAGCGCACCCGCTACCGCCGCACGCTGAACTCCTGGTACTGGCTCGGCTGGTGGGTCCAGCCGGTGCTGGAGTCACCGCGCGACCTGCTGCTGGCGCACGCCTCGCACTGGCTGGACGGCCGCCACGTACCGGAGCTCGACCGGGCGCTGGCCGGTCTGCCGCCCGTCGACGCCGACCCGCAGGTGCGCTTCCTGCACGCCTGCCGGGCCTACCTGGTCAAGGACTGGGACCAGCTCGTACGCCACACCGAGCCGCTCGTGAACGATCCGCTGCTCGGCATCGAGGCCGGGCTGTTCGGCGGCATGGCGCGGGTCCGCCTCGAGATGTACGGGCAGGCCGAACCCCTGCTGTCGGCCGCCCTGATGCGCTGCCGGAGCGAGCAGCCGCAGCGCAAGGAGCTGCGCTACTGGCTGGCCCGCGCCCACGAGGGCACCGGCCGCAGCGCCGCCGCCCTCCCCCTGTACCGGGCGGTGCACCGGATCGACCCGGCCTTCATGGACACCGCCGCCCGGCTCGCCGCCATCACCGAGTACGACGGGTTCGACGGCCCCGACGACCCGGCGGCCGATCTGGCGGCGGTGTCGCTCGCCGGGGTGGGGCAGGACGCGGCGGACCTCCCCGACGCCTCGGACGTCCCGCCCGGCGACGTACCGCGCCGCGGCGGCGACCCCCAGCAGCCGCAGCCGGCGGACCGGTCCGCCGGACAGCCCCCGGGCCGGTCCGCCGGGCAACCGCCGGGCCGGTCCCCCGCCCAGCCGCCAACCCCCGCCCACGGCGTACGGGACCAGCCGCCGGTCCCCGGACGGCCGCGGACCGCGGCGTTCCCCGCCGGGCCGACCGACGCGGGCGTGCTGGCCGAGGCACTCGCCGAGCTGGAGCGCATGGTGGGTTTGGAGCCGGTCAAGCGGCAGGTCAAGGCGTTGTCGGCGCAGCTGGAGATGGCGCGGCTGCGGGCCGGGCAGGGCCTTCCGGTGCAGCCGCCGAAACGTCACTTTGTCTTCTCCGGGCCCTCCGGGACCGGGAAGACCACGGTCGCCAGGATCCTCGGCCGGGTCTTCCACGCCCTCGGCCTGCTCGGCGGCGACCACCTGGTGGAGGCCCAGCGCTCCGACCTGGTGGGCGAGTTCCTCGGCCAGACCGCCGTCAAGGCCAACGAGCTGATCGACTCGGCGCTCGGCGGGGTGCTGTTCGTCGACGAGGCGTACTCCCTGTCGAACTCCGGGTACAGCAAGGGCGACGCGTACGGCGACGAGGCGCTCCAGGTGCTGCTCAAGCGCGCCGAGGACAACCGCGACCACCTGGTGGTGATCCTCGCCGGCTACCGGGAGGGCATGGACCGGCTGCTCGCCACCAACCCCGGCCTGTCGTCCCGCTTCACCACCCGGGTGGATTTCCCCTCGTACCGGCCGCCGGAGCTCACCGCCATCGGCGAGGTGCTCGCCGCGGCGAACGACGACGTCTGGGACCAGGACGCCCTCGACGAGTTGCGCTCCATCAGCGGCCACGTCGTCGAGCAGGGCTGGATCGACGAGCTGGGCAACGGCCGGTTCCTGCGCACCCTGTACGAGAAGTCGTGCGCCTACCGGGACCTGCGGCTGTCCGGCTACGCCGTCACGCCCACCCGCGAGGACCTCGCGACACTGCGCCTGCCGGACCTGATGCAGGCGTACGGCGAGGTCCTCTCGGGCCGCGGCCCCACGCGCCGGGGCCCCGAGGAGCCGGGCGGGCCGGGGTCCCCGGGCCCGGCCGGCTACTGACGGGGGGCCTCCGGTCAGGCCGTGAGGACGCCCTGCGCCTGACCGGGGCCGGCGGGCTCGTGCCCCGCCTCGCGGTCCGGCCCCGCGGCGGCGGAGACTCCGGCCCGCGGCGCGGCCGGCGTACCGGGGTGGACGACCGGCACCACCGGTGTCGCCGCGCGGTGCGCCGGGTCGCGGACCTCGCCGACCAGCATCTCCAGCACGTCCTCCAGGGCGACCAGGCCCAGGACGCGGCCCGCCGCGTCGGCGACCTGCGCCAGGTGCGTGGCGGCACGGCGCATCACGGTGAGGGCGTCGTCGAGCGGCAGCTCGGCCCGCAGCGTGGCCATCGGGCGCCAGACGCGCTGCGGGACGGCCCGGTCGGCGTCCTCCAGGTCCAGTACGTCCTTGACGTGCACGAAGCCCATGAAGACGCCGCCGCCCTCGGCGCACACCGGGAACCGGGAGTAGCCGGTGCGGACGGTCAGCTCCTCGACCTCCGCCGGGGTGACCGACGGGGTGACCGTCACCAGGGACGTACGCGGGATGAGGACGTCGGACACCGGGCGGCTGCCCAGTTCCAGGGCGTCCTCCAGGCGTTCCTGCTCCGCGGGGTCGAGCAGCCCCGCCTGGCCCGCGTCCTCCACGAGCCGGCCGAGCTGGGCGCTGGTGTACACCGCCTCCACCTCGTCCTTCGGCTCGACCCGGAACGCCTTGAGCACCAGCCGGGAGCAGGCGCCGAGCGCCGCGGTCACGGGCCGGCACAGCCGGGCGAAGCCGACCAGGCCGGGGCTGAGCCACAGCGCCGTCCTCTCGGGAGCCGCCATGGCGAGGTTCTTCGGGAGCATCTCGCCGACGACCAGGTGGAGGAAGACCACCACGGCCAGCGCGATGACGTAGCCCAGCGGGTGGATCAGGCCCTCGGGCAGGCGCACGGCGTGGAAGACGGGCTCCAGCAGGTGCGCCACGGTCGGTTCGGCGACCGCGCCGAGGGTCAGGGAGCAGACGGTGATGCCGAACTGCGCGGCGGCCATCATCCGCGGCAGGTTCTCCAGGCCGTACAGGACCTGCCGGGCCCGCTTGGAGCCGGGGCCGAGCGGCTCGATCTGGCTGCGGCGCACCGAGACGAGGGCGAACTCCGCGCCCACGAAGAAGCCGTTGGCGAGCACGAGCAGGCCGGCGAACAGGAGCTGGAGGACGCTCATCGCGTGGCCTCCGCGAACTCCGGGGCCGTCGCGCCGGCGGTGCGGACCAGCCGGACGCGCTCGGCGCGGTACCGGTCCACCTGGCGTACGGAGAGCCGCCAGCCGGGCAGTTCGGCCCGGTCGCCGGGGGCCGGGATGCGGCCGAGCAGGTCGGCGACGAGCCCGGCGACCGTCTCGTACGGCCCGTCGGGGACGTCGAGGCCTATCCGCTTCAGGGTGTGGACGCGGCAGCTGCCGTCGGCCTCCCAGGCGGGGTGGCCGTCCTCGGCGGGGACGGCGGCCAGCTCGGGCCGGTCGTCGCCCTCGGCGTCGTGCTCGTCGCGGACCTCGCCGACGAGCTCCTCGACGATGTCCTCCAGGGTGACGACCCCGGCCGTGCCGCCGTACTCGTCCACGACGACTGCTATCGGCTGCTCGCTGCGCAGCCGCTCCAGCAGTGCCTGGGCGGGCAGCGTCTCGGGGACGAGCAGCGGCGGGACGGCGACCCGGCCCACCGGGGTGCGCGGCCGCTCCGCGGCGGGCACGGCGAGCGCGTCCTTCAGGTGGACCATGCCGACGATCTCGTCGATGCGGTCCCGGTAGACCGGGAACCGGGAGAGGCCGGTGGCCCGGGTGAGGTTGACGACGTCCGCCGCGGTGGCGTCGGTGCGCAGCGCGTTGACCTTCACGCGGGGGGTCATCACGTGCTGCGCGGTGAGCCCGCCCAGCGACAGGGTCCGTACGAAGAGGTCGGCCGTGTCCTGTTCGAGGGCGCCGGCCCGCGCCGAGTGCCGGGCGAGCGAGACCAGCTCGCCGGGCGTACGGGCGGAGGCGAGCTCCTCGGTGGGCTCGACGCCCAGCAGCCGCACGAGCCGGTTGGCGGCGGCGTTGAGCGCGGTGATGACCGGCCGGAGGGCGGAGGAGAACAGCGCTTGCGGCCCGGCGACGAACCGGGCGACCTGCAAGGGCCGGGAGACGGCCCAGTTCTTGGGGACCAGCTCGCCGATCACCATCTGGACGGCGGACGCGGCCAGCATGCCGATCGCCACGGCGACGCCGGAGACGACCCCTTCGGGCAGGCCGGTCGCGGTGAGCGGCCCGTCGAGGAGCCGCGCGAGCGCCGGTTCGGCGAGCATGCCGACGACGAGCGAGGTGATGGTGATGCCGAGCTGGGTGCCGGACAGCTGGAACGACAGCTCCCGCAGGGCCTTGACGACGGTACGGGCCCGCCGGTCGCCCTCGGCGGCGGCGCGTTCGGCGTCCGCCCGCTCCACGGTGACGAGACCGAACTCGGCCGCCACGAAGAAGCCGTTGGCGAGGATCAGGAGAAAAGCCGCGGCGAGCAGCAGGAGGGGGATGGTCATGCCGCCGCCTCCTCGGAGGGGGCGGCGCAGGTACTACCGGACGATCCGTCCATTGCTGGAGGGATTCACTCCTCGGGTCGCAGGGGCCCCGCCGGCCTGGTGGTGCGTCGTGCCGCCGTATGTGCGGGGCGGTGGCGCGTTCGGCGCCACCGCCATAAGAGTAATCACGCGCGCCCCCGGTGGGGCAGAGGGTCGGCGTCCGTCCGGGCGACGCGCGCCGGGGCGGTGCCGCCCGTCAGCCGGCGTCGGTGCCGGTGCCGCGGGCCTCCGCGAGCGCGCGCAGGGCCCGCGCGTCACGGATGGCCCGCTGCTTGCCGATTCCGGGCTGGATGCCGAGCGCGGGCAGGCTGGTGCCGTCGCTGAGGTCGAGGAAGACCCAGGGGTCGCCCTCCCGGAGGTTCACCCGGAGGATCTCGGCCCAGGCCAGTCTGCGCGTCCGGGTGAGGTTGACCACGGTCACGCCCTCGTCGTCGGCGACGACCTTGGGGCGGCTGAGGAGGGCCAGGACGCCGAAGAAGAGCGCGGCCGTGAAGACGAAGCTGGCGCGCTCCCCCGCCCCCAGGTTCTCCAGCATCAGGGCGACGGCCGTGATGGTCACGAACATCGCCGTGCCCACGGTCAGCAGGACGGCCCGGGTCCGGGTCGGCCGGAAGGTGACCGGGAGGGCGGGGGCGTGGAGGTCGGACATGTGGCGTACCGGTTCTGGCTCGGGCCTCGGGCCTCGGGTGGGGGCGTGGGGGCGGGGACGGGCCTCAGAGGCGGCAGGCGTGGATCTCGGTGGTGAGGATCGCGCGTGCGCCCAGGGCGTACAGGTCGTCCATGATCCGCTGGGCCTCCCTGGCGGGGACCATGGCGCGGACGGCGACCCAGCCCTCGTTGTGCAGGGGGGAGACCGTCGGGGACTCCAGGCCGGGGGTGAGGGCGACGGCCTGCTCCAGGTGCTCGGCGCGGCAGTCGTAGTCCATCATCACGTACGAGCGGGCCACCAGGACGCCCTGGAGGCGGCGCAGGAACCGCTGCACCTTCGGGTCGTCGGCGGGGGCGCCGGTGCGGCGGACGACGACGGCCTCGGACTTGAGGATCGGCTCGCCGACGACCTCCAGGCCGGCGTTGCGCAGCGAGGTGCCGGTCTCCACGACGTCGGCGATGATCTGCGCGACGCCGAGTTCGATGGCGGTCTCGACCGCGCCGTCGAGGTGGACGACGGAGGCGTCGATCCCCTGGTCCGACAGGTGCTTGGCGACGATGCCCTCGTAGGAGGTGGCGATCGTCATGCCGCCGAAGTCGGCGGGGCCGCTCGCGGTGCCGGGCTTGGTGGCGTACCGGAAGGTGGAGCGGGCGAAGCCGAGCTGGAGGATCTCCTCGGCGTTGGCGCCGGAGTCCAGCAGGAGGTCGCGGCCGGTGATGCCGATGTCGAGCTTGCCGGAGCTGACGTAGATGGCGATGTCGCGGGGGCGGAGGTAGAAGAACTCGACCTCGTTCTCCGGGTCCACCATCACCAGCTCCTTGGACTCCTTGCGCTGCTGGTAGCCGGCCTCATGGAGCATCGCCGACGCAGGTCCGGACAGTGAACCCTTGTTGGGGACGGCGATGCGCAGCATGGGGTGGGCTTCCTAACTGTGTGAAAAGGAGTTCTGGGGAGCGGGGTGCTTGCTCAGAGGTGGGCGTAGACGTCGTCGAGCGAGATCCCGCGGGCGACCATCATCACCTGGACGTGGTACAGCAGCTGCGAGATCTCCTCGGCGGCGGCTTCCTTGCCCTCGTACTCGGCGGCCATCCAGACCTCGGCGGCCTCCTCGACGACCTTCTTGCCGATGGCATGGACGCCCTTGTCCACCAGCTCGGCGGTGCGGGAGGTGGCGGGATCGCCGGTCTTGGCCTTGAGCTCCAGCTCGGCGAAGAGCTCTTCGAAGGTTTTGTTCGCCATGATGGTCCTAAGAGTACGGGGTGGGGCATGCCCACTCAGCGCCAGGGTTCGCTGACCGTGCGCAGTGTGGCGGCGGTGGAGACGGCGGCGGTGACCGCCTCGTGCCCCTTGTCCTCGTTCGAGCCCTCCAGGCCGGCCCGGTCCAGGGCCTGCTCCTCGGTGTCGCAGGTCAGTACGCCGAAACCGATGGGGACGCCGGTGTCGACGGAGACCTGAACCAGGCCCTGGGTGACGCCCTGGCACACGTACTCGAAGTGGGGGGTGCCGCCGCGGATGACGACACCGAGCGCGACGATCGCGTCGTAGCCGCGGCCGGCGAGGACCTTGGCGACGACCGGGAGCTCGAAGCTGCCGGGGACCCGGAGCAGCGTCGGCTCGTCGATGCCGAGCTCGTGCAGGGCGCGCAGGGCGCCGTCGACGAGGCCGTCCATGATCTTCTCGTGCCACTGGGCCGCGATCACGGCGACCCGGAGGTCGCCGCAGTTCTTCACGCTCAGTTCGGGTGCGCCCTTGCCGCTCACGTGCGTACTCTCCTCGGTGCTGTGGTGCTGGACGGTGCGGTTACTGGTTGTTGCAGGGTGACGCGCCGGCGGCGGCGTCGAGCCACGGCAGGTCGTGGCCCATCCGGTCGCGCTTGGTGCGCAGGTACCGGAGGTTGTGCTCGCCCGCCTGGACGGGCATGGGTTCCCGGCCGTTCACCGTCAGTCCGTGGCGGACCAGGGCGTCGACCTTGTCGGGGTTGTTGGTCATCAGCCGCAGGCTGCGTACGCCGAGGTCGGCGAGCATCTGGGCGCCCGCGGCGTAGTCGCGGGCGTCGGCGGGCAGGCCGAGCTCCAGGTTGGCGTCGAGGGTGTCGTGGCCGCGTTCCTGGAGTTCGTAGGCGCGCAGCTTGCTCAGCAGCCCGATGCCGCGTCCCTCGTGGCCGCGCAGGTAGACGACGACACCCCGGCCGGCGGCCGTGATGCGTTCCATGGAGGCCTGGAGCTGGGGGCCGCAGTCGCAGCGCAACGAGTGGAAGATGTCGCCGGTCAGGCACTCGGAGTGGACCCGGACGAGGACGTCGTCGCCGTCGTCGATGTCGCCGTGGACGAGCGCGATGTGCTCGACGCCGTCGACGGTGGAGCGGTAGCCGTACGCCGTGTACGCGCCGTGCGCGGTCGGCAGCCGTACCTCGGCCTCGCGGCGCACGGTGGGCTCGCTGCCGCGGCGGTAGGCGATGAGGTCCTCGATCGAGATGATCGTCAGGCCGTGCTTGCGGGCGAAGGGCACCAGCTCGGGCAGGCGCAGCATGACGCCGTCCTCGCCGGCGATCTCGACGATGGCGCCGGCCGGGCGGAGTCCGGCGAGCCGGGCCAGGTCGACGGCGGCCTCGGTGTGCCCGTTGCGGACGAGGACGCCGCCGGGCTGGGCGCGCAGCGGGAAGACGTGGCCGGGGCGGACGAAGTCGGCCGGGGCGGCCACGCCGCTCGCGAGGAGCTGGAGGGTGGTGGCGCGGTCGGCGGCGGAGATGCCGGTGGTCACGCCGTGGACGGGGGCGGCGTCGACGGAGACGGTGAAGGCCGTCTTCATGGACTCGGTGTTGTCGCCGACCATCTGCGGGAGCTGGAGGCGGTCCAGTTCGTCGCCCTCCATGGGGGCGCAGATCAGGCCGCGGCACTCGCTCATCATGAAGGCGACGATCTCGGGGGTGGCCTTCTCGGCGGCGATGACGAGGTCGCCCTCGTTCTCGCGGTCCTCGTCGTCGACGACCACGACGGGGCGGCCGGCGGCGATGTCGCGGATGGCCTGCTCGACGGGGTCGAGGGCGAGGTCCGTGGCGTCCCAGAGGGGGAGGCTGCTCATGCGGGTGCTCCTTCCAGGGAGGCGGACTCGCTCGCTCGGGAGCGCAGCCACCAGTCGCGCAGGCCCCACAGGACGAGCGCGCCGTAGATGACGTAGACGAAGCCGGAGAAGGCGTAGCCGTTGACGAAGTTCAGCGGTACGCCGACGAGGTCGACCAGCAGCCAGGCGAACCAGAACTCGACCATGCCGCGGGCCTGGGCGTACATGGCGACCAGGGTGCCGACGAAGATGTACGCGTCGGGCCACGGGTCCCAGGAGAGCGACGGGTAGGCGGTGAACAGGCCGCCGACGGCGAGGGTGCCGAGGAGGGCGCCGCCCGCCATCAGGCCGCGCTCGCGCCAGGTGGCGAAGCGCACGGCGATCGTGCCGTCCTGGCCGCGCTGCCGGCCGCGGGTCCACTGCCACCAGCCCCAGGCGGCGACCACCATGACGACGACCTGCTTGCCGGCGCTGCCGGTGAGGTGGCCGGCGAAGGCGGCGAAGAGGATGGCGCCGGAGAGGAACTGGGCGGGCCACGTCAGCACGGAGCGCCGCCAGCCGAGGGCGAGGGCGATCAGGCCGATCGTGTTGCCGATCATGTCGGACCAGAGGATGTGCTGGCCGAAGGCGGTGAAGGCCTCGGTGTTGAGCCAGTTCACTGCACGGCCCCCCCGGTCTTGTCGCCGAGCAGCCGCTCGACGTACTTGGCGATGACGTCGACCTCCAGGTTGACCGGGTCGCCGGGCTCCTTGATGCCGAGCGTGGTCAGGGCGAGGGTGGTCGGGATGAGGCTGATGGTGAAGTGGTCGGCGGCGGCGTCGACGACGGTGAGGCTGACGCCGTCCACCGTGATGGAGCCCTTCTCGACGACGTAGCGGCGCAGGGGGGCCGGGAGGGAGATCGTGACGATCTCCCAGTTCTCGGAGGGGGTGCGCGCGAGGATGGTGCCGGTGCCGTCGACGTGGCCCTGGACGATGTGGCCGCCGAGCCGGTCGCCGACCGCCATGGGCCGTTCCAGATTGACCCGGGAGCCGGGGCCGAGGGCGCCGAGACTGGAGCGCTTCAGCGTCTCGGCCATCACGTCGGCGGTGAACTCGCCGTCGGCGGTGTCCACGACGGTGAGGCAGACGCCGTTGACGGCGATCGAGTCGCCGTGCTTGGCGTCCTCGGTGACGAGAGGGCCGCGCAGGCGGAAGCGGGAGGAGTCGCCGAGGTTCTCGACGGCGGTGACCTCACCCAGCTCTTCGACGATTCCGGTGAACACGCTCAGCGCTCCTTGGGTGCGACGGGGGATGCGGCAGGGGTTTCGGCGGGGGGTGCGACGGTGGTTCCGGCAGGGGGCGCGGCGGGGGGTGCGACGGTGGCGGTGACACGGAGGTCGGGGCCGAGGCGCGCGGTCTCGGTGACGTCGAGCCGCAACGCTTCGGTGAGGGTGGTGATCCCGGCGTCGGCGAGGGCTGCGGGGCCCGCGCCGAGGAGCACCGGGGCGAGGTAGCCGACGACCCGGTCGACGGCTCCCGCGGCGACGAAGGACCCGGCGAGGGTCGGGCCGCCTTCGAGGAGGACGGAGCGGACGCCGCGCTCGTGCAGGGCGGCCAGCAGGGCGGGCACGGACAGGCCGCGGCCGTCCCTGGGGAGGCGGACCACGTCGGCGCCGGGCGGCCCATCCGTCCCGGCGTCCTCCGCGACAGCGATCAGGGTGGGCGCGGCGTCGTCCAGGACACGGGCGCCGGGCCGGACGGCGCGGACCTCGGTGTCGACGACGACGCGCAGCGGCTGGCGAACCCCCTCGACGCCCCGTACGGCGAGGTGGGGGTCGTCAGCGCGGGCGGTGCCGGAGCCGACGATCACCGCGTCGGCCTCGGCGCGCAGCCGGTGCACGTCGGCGCGGGACTCGGGCGAGCTGATCCAGCGGCTGGTGCCGTCCTGGGCGGCGACGCGGCCGTCGAGGGTGGCGGCGTACTTCCACAGGACGTACGGGCGGCCGAGGCGCACGGAGGTGAGCCAGGCGGCGTTGCCGGCCGCCGCCTCGGCCTCCAGGAGCCCGGCGACGACCTCGACGCCGGCCGCGCGCAGGGTGTCGGCGCCGCCGGTGGCCTGCGGGTCCGGGTCGCCGACGGCGTACACGACGCGGGCGACGCCGGCCTCGATGAGCGCCTGGGCGCAGGGGCCGGTGCGGCCGGTGTGGTTGCAGGGCTCCAGGGTGACGTACGCGGTGCCGCCGCGGGCGAGGACGCCGGCCTGGCGCAGGGCGTGGACCTCGGCGTGCGGGCCGCCGGCCCGCTCGTGCCAGCCGGCGCCGACCTCGTGCCCGGAGGCGTCGCGGATGACGCATCCGACGACGGGGTTGGGGCTGGTGGAGCCGAGGCCGCGGGCGGCGAGCGCGACGGCCCGGCGCATGGCGGCGACGTCGGCCGCGTCGGCCGTGCCGGTCGTGTCCACTGCGGTGGCCACCGGGTCCTCCTGCCTCTTCGGGCGCGGACTCCGGGGCTGTCGATGACGACAGAGAGCGGGAAGGACACCACCGCACACGGGGACGCGAGGCCGGGCCGCACGGGTCGCCCGGACTCGGCGACCAGCGGGCATACGGCCGGTCGCCCCCTGGTGGGGTCACCCGCCGCGCACTGCCTCCCATCCGGACTTTAACCGTCGGTCCAGGAATTTCACCTGGTCAACCGGCCACTGGATGCGGCCGGGTCGCGGACTGTAACCGCCGGTTCGGAATTGCACCGACCCCGGAGTGCGCTGCTGCTGATACAGGGCCAGTGTGCCACGCCGGATGGTCACCCATGCGGGCGAAGGTTGTGGCCTGCCTCACATGATCACCGGAAGCATCAAGTGGTCCAGACCTCTTGACCGCTTGGTCTAGTCCTTTTAATGTCTGCGTCACCTCCATGGAGACGGCCCGCCGGGTGTGCGCACACCAGGGCTGAACACGACCCACCCCCTTGCCAGTTGTGTGCCCCTCTGCCTCCCCAGGAGGAACCGACCGTGCTGTCCCCCACGCACAGACGAGCCACCCTGCTCGCGTCCGGCGCCGCCGCCGCCGGTCTGCTGCTCGGTTCGCTCTCCGGCGGCGTCTCCCACGCCGCCACCGACCACGAGTCCTGTCGCCCCGACGGCCTGTACAGGACGTCCGGCGCCGACGTGCCGTACTGCTCGGTGTACGACACCGAGGGCCGCGAGAAGATGGGCGCCGACCACCAGCGCCGCGTCATCGGCTACTTCACCGGCTGGCGCACCGGCAAGGACGGTACGCCCGCCTACCTGGCGTCGAACATCCCGTGGGGCAAGGTCACCCACATCAACTACGCCTTCGGCCACATCGACTCCGGCAACCGGCTGTCGGTCGGCGCCGACGGCCCGAACAACGCCGCCACCGGCATGACCTGGCCGGGCGTCGCGGGCGCCGAGATGGACCCCGCGTACGGCTACAAGGGGCACTTCAACCTGCTGAACAAGTTCAAGAAGCAACACCCGGACGTCAAGACGCTGATCTCGGTGGGCGGCTGGGCCGAGACCGGCGGGTACTTCGACGACAGCGGCAAGCGCGTGAACTCCGGCGGCTTCTACTCAATGGCCACCCACGCCGACGGCTCGGTCAACCAGGCGGGCATCGACACCTTCGCCGACTCGGCGGTCGCCTTCATCAAGAAGTACGGGTTCAACGGCGTCGACATCGACTACGAGTACCCGACCTCGATGAAGGACGCCGGCAACCCGCTCGACTACTCCGTCTCCAACGCCCGCCGCGCTGGACTCGTCAAGGGCTACGCGGCGCTGATGAAGACCCTGCGCGAGAAGCTGGACCGGGCGGGCGCGGCCGACGGCAGGCACTACATGCTGACCGTCGCGGCCCCCTCCTCCGGCTACCTGCTGCGCGGCATGGAGACCTTCCAGGTCCAGAAGTACCTGGACTACGTCAACATCATGTCCTACGACCTGCACGGCGCCTGGAACGAGTACGCCGGCCCCAACGCCTCGCTCTTCGACGACGGCAAGGACGCGGAGCTGGCGGCGGCGAACGTCTACGGCAGCCAGCAGTACGGCGGCATCGGCTATCTCAACACCGACTGGGCCTACCACTACTTCCGCGGCTCCATGCCGGCCGGCCGCATCAACATCGGCCTGCCGTACTACACCCGCGGCCACAAGAACGTGCAGGGCGGTACGGACGGCCTGTGGGGCAAGGCGGCGGCGACCACCTGCCCGGCCGGGTCCGGCCTGACCAAGTGCGGTGACGGCGCGGTCGGCATCGACAACCTGTGGCACGACAAGGACGACAACGGCAAGGAGTCGCCGGCCGGCTCCAACCCGATGTGGCACGCCAAGAACCTGGAGAAGGGCGTCCTCGGCGACTACCTGCCGAAGTACGGCTTCGGCGCGGACACCAAACTGACCGGCACCTACGCGCGCAAGTACGACCCGACGCTGGTCGCGCCGTGGCTGTGGAACGCGGAGAAGAAGGTCTTCCTGTCGACCGAGGACGAGCAGTCGGTGGCCCGCAAGGCCGACTACGTGGTCGACAAGGGCATCGGCGGCACGATGGTCTGGGAACTGGCCGGCGACTACGGCTGGAACGCGGCCAAGGGGCAGTACGAGCCCGGCTCCACCCTCACCTCGCTGATGTACGACAGGTTCAAGGCGGCCACGCCCTACGGCGCGAAGGTCTCGAACAAGGCACTGCCCGATAAGGCGGTGAACATCGGCGTCGAGTTCGGCGAGTTCAAGCTCGGCGACTCCAACTACCCGATCACCCCGAAGGTGAAGATCACCAACAACACGAGGACCACGCTTCCGGGCGGCACGGAGTTCCAGTTCGACTACTCCACGGCGGCCCCGGGCAACGCCTCGGACCAGTCCGGCTTCGGGACCAAGGTGATCAGCAGCGACCACACCGGGAGCAACGTGGGCGGGCTGAAGGGCGACTTCCACCGCGCCTCGCTGAAGCTGCCCGCGTGGCAGACGCTGGCGCCGGGCGCTTCGGTGGAGCTGTCCTTCAACTACTACCTGCCGGTGTCCACCCCGTGGAACTGGACGGTGAACATCGGCGGCACGACGTACGCGCTCGCCGGTGACCTGGCGCGGGGCACGACGGTGGTGGAGCCGGGCACGAACCCGTCCCCGTCGCCCGACCCGACGAACCCGACGCCCACCCCGACACCGACGCCCGGTGCGTGCACCGCGCCCGCGTGGAGCCCGGCCGCCGAGTACGGCTCCGGCTCCTCGGTGTCCCACGCGTCCCGCACCTGGAAGGCGAAGTGGTGGACCAAGGGCGAGGAGCCCGGCACCACCGGCCAATGGGGTGTCTGGCAGGACCTGGGCGCCTGCTGACCCGGTGACGGGACGGGCCCCGGCGGCGCGGTAACGGCCCTTGCCGCCGCCGGGGCCCTCCGGCATGCCCGCCGGGGGCCGGCGGCCTCCGGCGGGGCGTCGCCGGCGGCCCCCGGCGGGGCGTCGCTACGGGGCGAACAGCTCGTCCTGGGCCGCGTCGCGGACCGTCAGCAGGGCGCCCCGCAGGACCGCCGCGCCGCCCAGGGCGGTCGCCCGCACCTCCGTGCGCAGCGGGGACAGCACGGCCAGCCGGGCCTCGACGCGGGCGGCCAGCCCGGCGCCGCCCGCGTGGCCGATCTCGCCGCCCAGCACCACACACCCCGGGTCGAGCACCGCGCTGACGGCCGCCGCCCCGAGGGCCACCCGGTCGGCGAGGGCGTCCAGGAAGTCCTCCGCCCCGGCCTCCAGGGCCATCCGCACGGCCACCGCCCCCGCCGCCTCCTCGCCCCGGTCCTCGCCGGCGTCGATGCCGTACCGCGCCGCCAGCTCGCGGATCGCGGACGAGCCGGCCAGCGCGTGGAAGCCGCCGTCGCAGCCGGTCGCCGACGGCAGGCCGCCCGTCCCCGGCACGGGGAGGAACCCGATCTCACCGGCGCCGCCGGACGCGCCGCGCCGCAGCCTGCCGTCCAGCAGGACGGCCGCGCCGACGCCGTGGCCGAGCCACAGCAGCACGAAGGTGTCCTGGTCGCGGGCGGCGCCCTCGCGCTGCTCCGCCACGGCCGCGAGGTTCGTCTCGTTCTCCACGAGGACGGTCGCGGGCAGCCGCTCGTGCAGGACGGTGACGAGCCGCCGGTGCCAGGCGGGCAGGCCCGTCGAGTCGCGCAGTTCCCCGGTGGCCGGGTCGATCAGGCCGGGCGCCCCGACGCCGACGCTGTGCAGCCGCCGTACGCCCGCCTCGGCCACGGTCCGCTCCAGCAGCTCCACCGCGCGCTCCACGGCGGGCCCGTCGCTGTGCTCCTCCATGGGCAGGGACGCCTCGGCGAGCGTGCCGCCCAGCAGGTCGGTGACGACCACGGAGAGGCTGGTGGTGCGGACGTCGAGGGCCGCCAGGTGCGCGCGGTCGGCGACGATCCCGTACAGCCGGGCGTTGGGGCCGCGGCGTTCGGCGCCGGACTCCCCGACCACATGGACCAGGCCGGAGCTCTGGAGCCGTTCGACGAGGTCGGCGACGGTGGGCCGGGACAGTCCGGTCAGGGTCTTGAGCTGACCTGCCGTCAACGGACCCCGGTCCTGGAGGAGGCGCAGGGCGAGCCGGTCGTTGATGGCCCGTGCGGTGCTGGGCGATGCGGGCATGGCGTGATCCTCTCAGAACTCGTCATACCAACTTACTATCAGGCAGGGTTCCTGATAATTTACCGGCACCGAGAAACACCGAGACAAATTCGACCGGGGAGGGTCCGTGGCACCGGACATGGTCTTCGACAGGGAGCGGCTGAGGCGGGCCCGGTTCGCCGTGGCCGCCGTGTTCTGCGTGCACGGCGCCGTGACCGGCAGCTTCGCCACCCGCATCCCGTGGATCCAGGACCATGCCGGGGTCGGCGCGGGCCAACTGGGGCTCGCGCTGGCCTTCCCCGCGCTCGGCGCCTCGGCGGCGATGCCGCTCGCCGGTGCGGTGAGCCACCGCTTCGGCGCCCGCGCCGCGCTGCGCGGGCTGCTCGCGCTGTGGACGCTGTCCCTGGCGCTGCCCGCCCTCGCCCCCGACGTCTACACCCTGTGCGGCGCGCTCTTCGTGTTCGGGGCCACCGCCGGCATGTCCGACGTGGCCATGAACGCGCTGGGCGTCGAGGTGGAGAACCGGCTCGACAAGTCGATCATGTCCAGCCTGCACGGCATGTGGAGCGCCGGGGCCCTGATCGGCTCGGCCATCGGCACGCTCGCCGCCCACCTGGGCACCGACGCCCGGCTGCACCACATGGCCGCCGCGCTCCTCCTCACCGTCCTGGGCCTGGTCTTCTGCCAGGGCGTACTGGACCTGCGCAGCGCCCCGGACGCGGAGCCGCCGCCCCGGTTCGCGCTGCCGCCCAGGTCCGCCCTGGTGATCGGGGCGATCGGGTTCTGCGGGGTGTTCGCGGAGGGTGCCAGCCTGGACTGGTCGGCCGTCTACCTGCGCGACGAGCTGGGTACGTCGGCGGGCCTGGCGGCCGCGTCGACCACCGCGTTCGCCCTGACCATGGCGGTGGCCCGGCTGGTGGGCGACAAGGTCGTGGACCGGTTCGGCGCGGTGCGGACGGTACGGGTCGGTGGGGTCACGGCCACGGCGGGCGGCGTCCTGGTGGTCGTCGCGCCGCACCCGGCGGCCGCCCTGGCGGGCTTCGGGCTCCTCGGGCTCGGTGTCGCCGTCGTCGTACCGCTGGCCTTCGCGGCGGCCGGGCGCAGCGGGCCGAACCCGAGCCAGGCCATCGCGGGTGTCGCCACGATCACGTACACCTCGGGCCTCATCGCCCCGTCCGCGATCGGTGGTGTGGCGGACGCGACGTCCCTGACCGTGTCGTTCGGTCTGGTCACCCTGCTGGCCTTCTGCCTCGTCCTCGGCGCGGGCGTGCTGCGCACGGGCGACCGCACGGCGCGCAAGGCCGCCGGCACGGTGCCGACCGAGAAGAGTTCCCGCTGACGGGGTGTCTACGGGCCCGGTGACCGGGGCTCCGGGGAAGCCGGCGCATCGCCGGACGTCCCGGACCTCCGGCGGGCCACCGGCAGGGCGCGCACGGCCGCGTCGGCGGGTACGGCTGTCGGATTACCATGGCGCCTGGTCTTTTTCGGCCGCTCCCGGCCGGGACCCGGCCGCGCGGCCGGCCCGAACCGGAGAAGTGGAGCCACCCCCTATGAACCTCGGCGTGCGCTGGACCCTGCACGGCGACGGACGGACACCCGCTCCCGGAGCCGTCGTCCGCCCCGACGAGCGGCTGTCCTGGCCCCGTACGGCCGGGCTCGGCGCCCAGCACGTCGTGGCCATGTTCGGCGCCTCCTTCGTGGCACCGGTGCTCATGGGCCTCGACCCCAACCTGGCGATCATGATGTCCGGCGTGGCCACGGTGGTCTTCCTGCTCGCCACGCGCGGCAGGGTGCCCAGTTACCTGGGCTGCTCGCTCTCCTTCGTGGGCGTGGCGGCGACCATCCGGGCGACCGGCGGCGACAGCGCCACCGTCACCGGGGCGGTCCTGGTGGTGGGTGCGGTGCTGTTCCTGGTGGGACTGGCGGTGCGGCGGTTCGGCGCGCGGATCATCCATGTGGCGATGCCGCCGATCGTGACCGGCGCCGTCGTCATGCTGATCGGGTTCAACCTGGCTCCGGTGACGGCGGCGACGTACTGGCCGCAGGACCAGTGGACGGCCCTGCTGGTGATGCTGTTCACCGGCCTCGCGGTCGTCTGCCTGCGCGGCTTCTGGTCACGGGTGGCGATCTTCCTGGGGCTGGTCTTCGGATACGCCCTCTCCTGGGTATTCGACCTGGCCTTCGGGAAGATCCACTCCCCGCTCGGCGGCGGCGAGGCCGTCGACCACTGGCGCCTGGACCTGTCGGGCGTGGCCGGGGCCGACTGGGTCGGCCTGCCCTCGTTCCACGCGCCCGCCTTCGAGTGGTCCGCGATCCTCGTCGCCCTGCCCGTCGTGATCGCGCTGGTCGCGGAGAACGCCGGACACGTCAAGGCCGTCGGCGAGATGACCGGCGACCCGCTCGACGACCAGCTCGGCACCGCCATCGCCGCCGACGGCGCCGCCTCGATCCTGTCCACCGCGGTGGGTGGTCCGCCGAACACCACGTACTCCGAGAACATCGGCGTCATGGCCGCGACCCGCGTCTATTCGACGGCCGCCTACTGGGCCGCCGCCGGCTTCGCGCTCCTGTTCGGTCTGTGCCCCAAGTTCGGCGCGGTCGTCGCCGCCATCCCCGGCGGTGTGCTCGGCGGGATCACCGTCATCCTGTACGGCATGATCGGCCTGCTGGGCGCGCAGATCTGGATCAACGCCGACGTCGACCTGCGCAACCCCCTGAACCTCGTCCCGGCCGCCGCGGGCATCATCATCGGCGTCGGCGGCGTCAGCCTGAAGATCACGGACAACTTCGAGCTGGGTGGCATCGCCCTCGGCACGATCGTGGTCATCACCGGCTACCACGTGTTGCGCGCCTTCGCCCCGGCGCACCTCAAGGAACAGGAGCCCCTCCTGGACTCCGGCACCAGCTCGTACGAAGGCGGCCGGAGCGACGGGAACGGCGGGGACGGCCGGGGCGGCGAGGGCGGCGACGCTCAGCCGGTCGCCAGGTCGTAGGCGTAGCCGGCGGAGAACTCGCCCGCCGCGCCCGAGCAGCCGTCCGACTCGCCCGGCAGCTTGATCCACAGGTAGGCGTCGATCCGCGCGTCCCCGGTCCGGGTCGTCGGCGTCCTGCCGAGCGCCCGGCCCGCGGGGTCGCACCACTCGCCGGGCGCCGGGGCGCCGTTGCCGTTGCGGCTGGTGTCGATGACGGCGCCGAGGTGGGGCGGGCCGCCGAGCGCGGCGAGCACGCGCCGGGCGTAGGCGGCCTCCTCGGCGGTGGTGTGGAAGTTCGAGACGTTGGTGAAGATGCCGTCGCCGCTGGTCGCGGCGCCCGCGTCACGCAGCGCGCCGGCCATCTCGGCCGCCGGGTGCCAGCCGGAGTGGCCCGCGTCGAAGTAGACCTTGGCCCGCGGGTTGGCCGCCCTGAGCGCCCTGCCCGCCCGGGCCAGCGAGGCGTAGCGGGCGCTCCGGGCGGCGTCCGAGAGGCAGTCGGCGAGGGCGATGGAGTCGGGCTCCAGGACGACGATGACCGGTCCGCCGCCGAGCCCGGCGGCGAAGTCCCGTATCCACCCGTCGTACGCGGCGAGGTCGGGCGCCCCGCCCTGTGAGGCGCCCCCGCAGTCCCGGTCGGGGATGGCGTACGGCACGAGGACGGGCACCCGGCCGGCGGCGGCCGCTCGGGAGGTCACCGCGCGGACCCTGCCGGTGATGGCGCCCGGGTCGTACTCGGCGAACCAGACCGCGGCCGGCTGGTCGGCGATCCGGGACTCGATGACCGCCCGGCGCGGGTCGCCGGGGTTGGCCCGCACCCAGTCGAGCACCTGGGACTGCGGGTGGCGGTAGAGGGAGGCCGGCACGGTCCGGGGGGCCGGGGCCGCGGGGGCCTTCCGCTTCGTCGCCGAGGGCTTCGGGGCCGGCGGGGCGGACGGCCCAGGCGAGGTGCGGGAGGGCGACGGGGACGGCGAGGCCGTGGCCGGGGCGGTGGGCGTGGGGCTGGGACGAGCGGGCAGCGGCGGCACGTGCAACGCGCTGCCGGTCACCTCGGGCCGGGGCCCGGCCGTGTCGTCCGCCTCGCCGCCGGTCGCGGCCAGCAGCCCGCTGACCGTTCCTATCGCGACGACCACCGACGCGGCGGCGACCATGGCGTGGCGACGTGCCGTGCGCCGCCGTCCGGCCCGCCGGTCGCGTTGTCTCCGCCGTTGTGCGCGCACGTCTGACACGTGTGGTTCCCCTCCCCCTGGGTGCTCGCGGGGGCGGGTTCGTTCCCCCGTTTCGGGGAAGCCCGGCGCGATGACACCACCGAGAGCCTACCTACTGGGACGCTGCCCCCATGGCGCAGATCGAACAGTGCTCGTCGGCCCCGTCGGTGATCGGCCCGGTCGTGACGCGGATGCGGGCGTTGTGCGAGCTGTGGCCGGAGGCGGACGGGGTGGCGGTATTCAACCGGGTCTACCTCGCGGTCACGGAGGAGATCGACCGGAGCGTCGGGGCGGGCGAGTTCGCCGACCCGCGGGCCGCCGCCACGCTGGACGTCCGCTTCGCGGAGCGCTACCTGGCGGCGGTGGACGCGGTCGCCGCGGGCGGGCGGCCGGCGGCGTGCTGGCGGCCGCTGTTCCAGTACCGGCGCCATCCCGGCGTACGGCCGCTGCAGTTCGCCCTGGCCGGAATCAACGCGCACGTCGGGCACGACCTGGCGCTGGCCGTGGTGGACGCCTGCCGCACGCTCGGCTGCGAACCGGCCGATCTGGAGCGGGAGTTCGACCGGGTGGGCGACATCCTCGCGCTGCTGGAGGAGCGCATCCGCGAGGAGCTGATGCCGGGGCCGGACCTGCTGGAGATCGCCGACCCGCTGACGCACCTGCTGGGCTGCTGGAGCCTGGACCGCGCCCGCGACGGGGCGTGGCTGGCCGCCCGCTCGCTGTGGCAGCTGACCCGGCTGGGTGAGCTGGGCGGGCTGCCGGAGCTGGCCAAGGAGTTCACCGAACGCCTCGACCGCTCCGTGGGGCTGGCGGGGCGGATGCTGCTGACCCCGCTGGTGCCTCAGTCCTCCGGCAGTTCCACCGGGGCGATCTCGTCGTAGACGTCGCCCGGGCCGGGGTTGGTGGCGTCGGTGGCACCGCCGAAGTGGTGCATCACGCCCCACACCGCGTTCAGCGCGGTCTGCACGGCGCCCTCGGCCCAGCCGGCCGTCCAGGAGATGTCGTCGCCCGCCAGGAAGATGCCCCGCTTGTCCTCGGGCAGCCGGTCCTGCATGAAGTGGGTGAACAGGCGCCGCTGGTAGCGGTAGTGGCCCGGCAGGTTGGCCTTGAAGGCGCCCATGAAGTAGGGCTCGTTCTCCCACGACACGGTCACCGGGTTGCCGATGATGTGCTTGCGGATGTCGACCTTCGGGTAGATCTCGCCGAGCGACTTGAGCATGACCTCCATGCGCTCGTTGGCGGAGAGCGGGAGCCACTTCAGGCTGTCGTCGCACCACGTGTACGAGAGGCAGATGACGGCCGGCTTGTCCGGGCCGTCGTCCAGCAGGTAGGTGCCGCGGGTCATCCGGTCGGTGAGCGTCATCGACATGACGTCGCGGCCGGTCTCCTCGTCCTTGTCCAGCCAGAAGGGCCGGTCGACCGGGACGAAGAGCTTGGACGACTCCATGTAGTGGGTGCGCTCCATCGCCGTCCAGTGGTCGATGGGGAACAGCGAGTCGTCGCAGGCGATCTTGGACAGCAGCATCCAGGACTGGGCGGTGAAGATCGCCGCCTGGTACGTGCGGATGTCGCCGTTCGCGTCGGTGACAGTGATGCGGTTGCCGGCCGTGCGGTGCAGGCGCGTGACGGCGGGCTTGGGGTCGCCCTCGTGGAGCGACTTCAGCGACGTACCGAGCGGCCAGTGGACGATCTTCTCCGGCTCGCGCTCCCACAGGCGCAGCGGCAGCTGCTGGGAACCACCCACGATGCCGCGGTGGTGGTCGTCGGCCTCGGTGTAGACGACGCGGAGGATCTCCAGGATGGAGTTGGGGAAGTCGGTGTCCCAGCCGCCGGTGCCGAACCCGACCTGGCCGAAGATCTCGCGGTGCCGGAAGGACTTGAACGCCTCGGACTCGCACAGGAAGCCGTAGAAGGTCTGGTTGTCGAGCTTCTCGACGAGCTGGGCCCAGATCTCGCGGATGCGCGGGACGTCGCGCTCGCGCATGGCGCGGTTCATGTCGGAGAAGTCCGCGCCCTCCTCCAGGCAGTCGCTCCAGGCCTTGGCGACGTCGCGGTAGACCTGCGGGAGGTCGTCGACGGTCTCGGCGTAGTGCGACTCGCCCTTGAGGTCGACGACGGTCGACGGGGTGGCCTCGGCCAGCGGGTTCGGGAACGGCCGGGTCTCCAGACCGACGAGGTCGATGTAGTGCTGGAGCGCGGTGGAGGAGGGCGGGAAGCGCATGGCGCCCATCTCGGCGCTCAGCCCCTCGGTGCCGGTGCCCTCGAAGCCGACGGTGCGCAGCCGGCCGCCGATCTGGTCGGCCTCGTACACGACGGGCTTGAGGCCCATCTTCATCAGCTCGTACGCGGCGACGATGCCGGAGAGTCCGCCGCCGATGACGGCGACCTCGGTGCCGTGCTCCGTCGCGGGGACCTGGCCGAGCCCGGCCGGGTGGGCCAGGTAGTCGTCGTACGCGTACGGGAAGTCCGGACCGAACATGGTGATCGGCGGCTGCGCGTCGGTGTGCTGGACGGCGGTGGGCACCGTGGACGTCATGGGGTACGGACTCCTTGCGGGAAAGCTGGCGAGGGGTGGGGGCTCGGGTGGCGGACGGCTCAGGCGAGCGAGGTGTAGAGGCCGGGGCGGCGGTCGCGCAGGTAGGGGTTCGCCTCGCGCGAGGAGGTCAGGAACTCCGGGTCGACGTCGCCGACGACCAGTTCCTCGCCACGTCCGGCGCGGGCGCGGGCGGTGCCGTCGGGGCCGGCGAGGGCGGACAGGCCGACGAACTCGAACTCGCCCTCGGGGCCGGTCCGGTTGGCGTACGCGACGTAGATCTGGTTCTCGAAGGCGCGCACCGGTACGACGGACTCGGCGACGACCTCGGCGGGGTGCATCAGCGCGGTGGGCACCAGCAGGAGCTGGGTGCCGGCCAGGGCGTGCGCCCGGACGTTCTCGGGGAACTCGACGTCGTAGCAGATCATCAGGCCGACGCGCAGTCCGCCGAGCTCCGCCTGGACGACCGGCTGCTCGCCGGGCGTGAACGAGTCGCTCTCGAAGCCGCCGTAGAGGTGGGTCTTGCGGTAGCTCAGGAGCCGGCTGCCGTCCGGGCCGATGAGCTGGGCGGCGTTGTACACCCGGTCGCCGTCGCGCTCGGGGTAGCCGTAGGCGATGGCGAGCCGGTGGCGCTCGGCGATCTCGGCGACGGCGTCGGCCCCGTCACCGTCGGCGGGCTCGGCCAGCCGGGCGACGCCGTGGCCGATCGCGTACCCGGTCAGGAACATCTCGGGGGCGACGAGCAGGCCGGCGCCGGTGGCGGCGGCGCGGGCGGCGGCCTCGTCGAGGACCTTGAGGTTGGCGGCGACGTCACCGGGCTGTCCGGAGCTCTGGAGCAGGGCGGTGCGCAGCGGCGGCATCGGCAGACCTCTGTCGGGGTGCGTGGCATGGAAAGGAAGACGTCGAGAAGACGTTCAAAACGGTACGGTCCGGTGCTCTTCCGGGACAAGGCGTGACCGTTGCGGACCGACGATCGATCCGTTGCGCGGAGGGGGTGCCGCGCGGTGATTCATTGCGCGGCCGTCCTCCCGGGGTCGGAGGCGGCCCCCGCCGCCCGGCGGAAGGCGGTCGCGACCGGCGCGCGATGTGCCGGGGCGGGGGTGGGCGGAACAGTGGCGGGTGTTTGGGAAACGCGTCCACCAGCTGAAAGGGCTCCGCCATGAACCGTCGTACGAAGATCGCCGCACTGGGTGCCGCGCTGCTGTTCACCGCCGGGGCGGCGGGCTCCGCCGGCGCCTCGGGGGACCGGGCGGGCGCCGGGCCGCGCGAGGCGGCGGCCCTGACCGGCACGGCGAAGCTGTACCGGCCGGCGGGCGACGACATCACGTTCACCTTCGACGCGCACCTGGCCGCCGAGGACACCATGGACCCGGAGGCGGCGACCGGCACGTTCGGCTTCCGGCACGTCTTCCCGGACGGCACGTCCGGCTGGGCGAGGGCCCGGGTGGACTGCCTGGTGACGGGCGGCAAGGTGGCGGTCGTGACGGGTGTGGTCACCGACTCCGACACCCCGTTCAAGGGCAGGCGGGTGGGGGTCTCGGTGCATGACCAGGGCGGGCACGACCGGCTGGGCTACAGCTGGATCGGCAGCGAGCCGGAGGAGACGAAGAGGCTGCCGAAGTGCGTGAGCGCGGCGCCCTTCGAGAAGGTCAGGGGCGGCACGGGCGACTTCCGGGTCCTGCCGTGGCAGCCGGAGTACCCGGCAGCCGGGTAGGGCGGGTCTTCCGGACCGGGCGTCCCGGCGCTGTTCCGCGTGCTTGCGAGGCGTCGCGGGCCGGGCGGGACTGCTCCGGACCCCGCCTAGGCCGGCGAGCCGGACGAGAAGCGCCGCAGCAGCGGCGAGAGCACCAGCACCGACTTGGTGCGCTCCACGAACGGCTCGCCCGCGATCCGCTCCAGCACGCGCTCGAAGTGGCGCATGTCGGAGGCGAAGACCTGGACGATCGCGTCCGCGTCACCGGTGACGGTGGATGCGGCCGCGACCTCCGGGTACCGCTCGAGACCGCGCTGGATGGTCTCGGGCGAGGTGTTCCCACGTGCGTAGATCTCGATGAACCCCTCGGTCTCCCAGCCGAGCGCCGCCGGGTCCACCCGGACGGTGAACCCGGTGATGGCGCCCTCCGCCCGCAGCCGGTCCACGCGCCGCTTCACGGCGGGCGCGGACAGACCGACGAGCGAGCCGATGTCCGCGTAGGAGCGCCGGGCGTCCTCGGCGAGGGCGTGGACGATGCGTTCGTCGAGATCGTTCAGTCGCACTGGGGGTGGGTCACTTCTCTGCGGTGGCCAAACGGGAGCGGCGCATGCCGTAGAGGAAGTAGAACACGAGGCCGACGGCCATCCAGACACCGAACACGATCCACGTGATGGCGTCGAGGCTGAACATGTTGTAGGCGCAGAACAGGAAGCCCAGCACCGGGAAGAGCCAGCCGAGCGGGACCCGGAAGGTGCGCGGCATGTCCGGGCGGGTGCGGCGCAGCACGATCACCGCGATGTTCACCAGGGCGAAGGCGAACAGGGTGCCGATGCTGGTGGCGTCGACGAGCTTGCCCAGCGGGATGACGGAGGCGAGCAGGCCGCAGAACACCGAGACGATGACCGTGTTGACGCGCGGCGTGCCGGTCTTCTGGTCGACCTTGCCGAACACCTTGGGCACCAGCCCGTCCCGGGACATCGCGAACAGCACGCGGGTCTGGCCGTACAGCACGGTCAGGACGACGCTGGCGATGGAGATGACGGCACCGGCGGCGAGCAGCGTGCCCCAGAAGGCGTGGCCGCTGACGTCGTTCATGATCCCGGCGAGCGAGGCCTCGGAGCCCTCGAAGTCCTTCCAGTTCCGCGCGCCCACGGCGACACCGGCGACCAGCACGTAGAGCGCGGTGACGATGATCAGCGAGAGCATGATCGCGCGCGGCAGGTCGCGCTGCGGGTTCTTGGCCTCCTCGCCGGCCGTGGAGGCGGCGTCGAAGCCGATGTACGAGAAGAAGAGGCTGGCGCCGGCGGCGCTGACGCCCGCCATGCCGAGCGGCATGAAGTCCGCGTAGTTGCCGGACTTGAAGCCCATGAAGCCGATGGCGCAGAAGAGCACGAGCGCGGCGATCTTCACCACGACCATGATCGTGTTGACGCGGGCGGACTCACGGGCGCCGCCGAGCAGGAAGACCATGGCGAGCAGCACGACGATCAGGCCGGGCAGGTTGATGATCCCGCCCTCGCCGGGCGCGGAGGAGAGCGCGCCGGGGATGGTGACGCCGATGGTTCCGTTCAGGAGCTCGTTGAGGTACTCGCCCCAGCCGACCGCCACGGCGGCGACCGAGACGCCGTACTCCAGCACCAGGCACCAGCCGCAGACCCAGGCGACGAGTTCGCCCATCGTTGCGTACGCGTACGAGTACGAGGAGCCGGCGACGGGGATGGAGCCGGCCAGCTCGGCGTACGAGAGGGCGGAGAACAGGGCGGTGAGGCCGGCGATCACGAACGCGAGGGTCACCGCCGGACCGGCCTGCGGGACGGCGTCCCCGAGGACGACGAAGATACCGGTGCCGAGCGTGGCACCGATGCTGATCATGGTCAGCTGCCACATGGAGAGCGAGCGGCGGAGCGAACCGCCCTCGCCCTGCCCACCCTCTGCGACCAGCATGTCCACCGGCTTGCGCCGGACGAGAGCGGAGAGCCCGGACGCCTTGGGCGCGGACGGCTCGGTGGCGGGAGGGGCTGTGCCTTGATCCAGCACTGCGGGGGCTCCTTCATCGCTGCGGGTCGGTGGAGGGCGACCTGCGGCGGGCTCGCGGGCGTGTCGGACACAGCCCACGGGGAAGGGAGACCGCCGAGCAGGCGGTCACCGCCACTCCTGGTACGGGGCACGAGCCTAAAGGGCGGGCTTCGCGCTTGTAATGCATCGTTGTTGCGCATCGACGCATGATCATTGCGCACTTGGGGCACAGACGGGGAAACATTGCGCCCCGCCGCACGAATCGACACATTGGGGGCCGGGAGCAGGTGTCCCACCGACCGGAGGAGACGCGTATGACCTGGCAGGATCCGGTGCCGTTCCTCCGCGGTACGGCCTGGGTGGACGAGCACGGCCGCACGGTGCGCGCCGACCCCGCGGGCATGGCGCGGCTGCCGTGGGAGACCGCCCGGCGGGCCGAGCTGCCCATCGGCGTGCGGCTGGAGTTCACCGCGTCGCCGGGCACCCGCGCCGTGGAGATCCGCTACCGCGCGGCCGTACCGGACGGGCCCGCGGGGCTGCGCGAGCTGGCGCACTGCTTCGCGCTCTGGGAGGGCGACACCTGCCTGCGCGAGGCGTTCGCCGAACCCGCCGAGGAGACGGTCGTCAGGGTGGACCTGCCCGGCGGTACGGGGCCGTTCACCGTCCACCCGCCGGAGAGCCAGGCCCCCGCGATCCTGGGGCTGCGCGCGGTCGGGGGCACCCTCTCCCCCGCTCCCCCGCGGCCCCGCTGGCTGGTCCACGGCGACTCGATCACCGAGGGCTGGTGGTCCACCCGGCCCGCCCACTCCTGGCCGGCCGTCGCCGGACGGGCCCTCGGGCTGGACCCGGTCAACCTGGGCTACGCGGGCTCCGCGCGCGGCGAGCTGTCGGTCGCCCAGCAGCTGGCCGCCCTCCCCGCCGACCTCCTCACGCTGGCCTTCGGCACCAACTGCTGGTCCGGCGTCCCGCACTCCGCGCCGCTGCTGTACGAGACCACCCGCGCGTTCGTCGCGCTCGTACGCCGGGGCCACCCCGACACGCCCCTGCTGGTGCTCTCGCCGCTGCTGCGCCCCGAGGCGGAGCGCACGGCCAACGCCCTGGGCGCGACGCTCGCCGACCTGCGCACGGCGATGGAGGAGGCCGTCCGGGACCTGGCGGCGGCCGGGGACGAGCGGCTGGCGCTGCTGCCCGGCCGCGACCTGCTGGAGGCCGGGCACCTCGCGGACGGGCTGCACCCCGACGACGCGGGCCACGCGCGGGTCGCCGCCGCGGTCACGGCGGCCGTCCGGCGCGAGGCGGTACTCGGCGGCCGGGCGCTGTCCCGGACGTGAGCGACGTCACGGCGCCGGGTGACGCGGCGTCACGGCGCCTCGGCTACGCGGGGTCCCGTGCGGGCCGGCGAGCGGCACTCCGGTCGGGCGTGTGAGCGTCGTCACGGACGGGCGCGTGGGGCGGCGCCGGAGCGGCGGGTGAGCGACGTCACAACGGCGCGTGGCGCGGTCCCGCGGACGGGCGCGTGAGCCCAGCCGGAACGGCGGTACGGCGGTCCAGGAGCGGTGGGGCAGCGGCGCCACGTGTCGGCGGAGTGCGACGGGGTGGACCGTCCCACGGACGGGGAGCGGGACCGGCACGACCGGCGGACGGGCGCCGTCGCGGACTTCGGTGGAATGAGCGCGAGAAGCCGGGGTAGGGGCGCCTTCGGTCGGTGACATCGCACTCCGGCCCCCGACCCACGTCCGGGTCCCGTCCAGGAGGAGGTTCTGTCGTGCTGATGGCGCACCCGTCGATGCTGCGCAAACTCGTGGCCAGGTATGAGGAACTGTCCGCACCCGGTGCGGACTCGGCGGACCCGAAGGCCAAGCGTCAACGGGAGGACACCGCTTACACCCTCTGCGTGTCCACCGGGACGCGTGACATACGCGACGCGCTCCGGGTGGCCAGACAAACGCTCGCGGCGGCCGGCGAACCGGTGGCCGTCTCGACGACGTCGGCCTCGCGCTGAGCGGCGGGGAGGGCGGCGGCCGGCATGCTCCGGTCGCCGCCCTTGGCGTCCGCACGCGGAGTCACGCTTCTTCGGGGCGCCGCCGGGCGACTACCATCCAACCGCCGTTGACCACGAGAAGCGGGACGGGCGGCCGACTCGTCGATTTTTCCGGCACCTCGCCCTGGAAACCCGCCCGTCCTGTTTCCGAATGCGAGAGGTGCTTGTGAACACCAGCGAATCGAGCGTGCGGGACCGCCTCTGTGAGGCCCTGCGTGAGCGCGAGGAGGAGATCGCGGACCGATGGGTCCGGCTCCAGCTGGAGCAGGCGGTGCTCAGCACGGACATGAGCGAGCACGAGGTGCGCGAGGAGGCCGATCTGCTGATCTCCGCCCTCGCGGCGGGCCTGGCGAGCGACGTCCCGGTGGAACGCCTGGTGACGTCGCGCAACGAACTGCGGCAGACGGTGATAGAGCTGTCGCTGCGCCGCGCGCGGGCGGGCGCCTCGCCGACGGCCACGTCGCTGGCCGTGCTGTCGCTGAAGGAAGCGCTGCTGTCGGCCGTCCAGTACGCCACCCGCGACTCGGCGGAGCTGTTCTCCGCCGCCATCCTGGTCAACCGGCTGCTGGACGCGGCCGGTGTGCTCTCGTTCGAGACGTACGTGGAGGGGCGCGAGGAGATCATCCAGCGCCAGAGCCGCCAGCTGCTGGAGGTCTCGACGCCGGTGGTCCGCCTCTGGCGGCACGTGCTGGCCGTCCCGCTGATCGGGACGCTGGACACCGCCCGTACCCAGGTCGTGATGGAGAGCCTGCTGCAGGCGATCCAGGACCACGAGGCCCAGGTCGCCATCATCGACATCACCGGCGTCCCGGCCGTCGACACCGCGGTCGCCCAGCACCTGATGCACACCGTCAACGCGGTGCGGCTGATGGGCGCCGACTGCGTGATCAGCGGCATCCGGCCGCCCATCGCCCAGACCATCGCCCAGCTCGGCATCGACCTGTCGACCATCCTCACCCGCGCGACCCTGGCGGACGCCCTGGCCGCCGCCATCCGGCTGACCGACCAGCCCGACGTCGGCCAGGACGCCGGCCCGGCCCGGTCGGTGACGGCGTGACGGCCCCCCGAGCCACCGGCGTACCGATCCTGCGGCTCGGCGACGTGCTCGTCACCGGCCTGCTCAACGAGCTGGACGACCAGTCGGCGGTGGCCTTCACCGACGAGCTGACCGAGCGGATCGCGGGCGACCGCGCACGCGGCGTCCTGATCGACATCTCCCGGCTGGAGGTCATCGACTCGTTCGTGGCGCGCACGCTGATGGAGCTGACCACGATGGCCCGCCTCCTCGGTGCCCGGGTCATCGTGGCCGGAATGCGGCCCGCGGTCGCCATCACCCTGGTCGAACTGGGGCTCCAGCTGACCGGCGTGGAAACCGCTCTCAACGCGGAGCAGGGCCTGACCGCGTTCGGCTGGCACCGCATGCCCCGACCCCCGGGGGAGGCCCGACGTGACGCTCCACGGTGAACGGGTGGCGGCGGGTTCCGAGCTGATCGGCCAGCGCTCCGCGCCGGCCGGCTCCACCGTCACCACCGACCGGACCGGCGCCCGGTCCATGACGTCCGGCGCGACCGGCGCGACCGGCGGCGCCTTCGCCGGCCCCGATCCCCTTCCGGGAGGCCCCGGCCGTGCCTCCCGATTCACCGTCGCCTCGGAGGAGGACCTGCTGACGGTACGTCATGCCGTGCGGGCCGCCACCGTGGAGGCCGGTTTCGGGCTCGTCGACCAGACCAGGATCGTCACCGCCGCCAGCGAGCTCGCCCGCAACGCGTACGTCCACGGCGGCGGCGGGTCGCTGGAGATCGAGAGGCTGACGCGGTCCGGGCGGAGGGGCCTGCGACTGACGGTCCGCGACGAAGGCCCCGGCATCCGCGACCTCGACGAGGCGCTCACCGACGGGTTCACCACCGGCACGGGGCTCGGCCACGGCCTGGGCGGAGCGCGCCGGCTGATGCACGAGTTCCAGGTCCACAGCGAGCCCGGCGAGGGCACCACGGTGGTCGTCACGCGCTGGAGCGACCGCTGATGGACACCCCGAGGTCCGTCACCACCCACATTCGGGTGGACCACTACAGCGCCGTCCAGCTGGCGGCCACCACCGCCCGCCGGACGGCCCTGGACCAGGGCCTGACCGGCGCCCTGCCGGACCAGGCGGCCGTGCTGGCCAGCGAGCTGGCCGGCAACGTGGCCAGGCACGCCCACAACGGCTCGCTCTACATCCAGCCGCTGCCCCTGCGCCCCGGCGTGGAGGTCCTCGCCGTCGACCGGGGGCCGGGCATGGCCGACCTGGAGCAGTGCCTGACCGACGGGTACACCACCAGCAGCACCCTCGGCGCCGGCCTCGGCGCGGTACGCAGGATCGCGGACGAGTTCACCGTGCGTACGAGGGAGGGCGTCGGCACCGTCGCCTCCGCCCGCCTGGGCGAACCGGGCGGCACCCCCGCCGAGGGGACGCCCGGCGTGGGCGCCGTGCGCGTCCCCGCCGACGGGGAGAACCTCTGCGGCGACTCCTGGGCCCTCGCGGTCGACGGGGACGTACGCACCGCCCTGGTGGTGGACGGCCTGGGACACGGCGAGCTCGCCGCCGAGGCCGCCGATCTGGCCGTACGCGCCTTCCACCGCGACCCCGGCCTGCCGCTCCCGGGACTGCTGCACGCCATGAACCGGGCGCTGCGGCGCAGCCGGGGCGCGGCGGTCGGGCTGCTGCGGCTGTCGCCGCGGGGCGTCGACCAGTGTTCCGTGGGAAACGTGCGCACCCTCCTGCTGGGGCACGACGGCGTCCGCCGGCGCTTCGGCGGGCAGCCGGGGGTCGTGGGCTGGAACATGCCCGAGCCCCGGGTGCAGCGCGTGCCCGCCGAGCCGGACGCCGTGGCCCTGCTGCACAGCGACGGCGTCGACGACCGCTGGACGCACACCCTGACCCCCTTCGTCAGCGGGTTGCCCGCAGCCTTGCTCGCCGGAGCCCTGGTCCACGAACACCGCCGCAGCCGGGACGACGCGACCGTCCTCGCCCTCGGCCCGGCCCGGAGAGAGCCATGAAACCGCAGATCACGACCCTGCACTCACTGGCGGGCCTGCGCAGCGCGCTGCGCCGCGTCGCCCACCGGGCGGGCCTGCCCGTCGAGCTGCGCTACCGGCTCGCCCTGTCGGCCGCCCGGGTGGCCGGCGCGGAGTTCGCGGCGGGCCGGCCGGTGCTGCTGGAGACGGTGCCGCCGCAAGCCCGGGGCCGGGCCGTGGACGCCCCCGCGGGCGGCGCGGGCGGTGACCGGCCGGAGGAGGGGCGGCTGGTCGTCCGGCTGCACCTGCCGCACGCACCGCGCCGGCCGTCGCTGGACGGGCTCCCGCTGCCCGCGGAGCGGCTGCCCGGCACCACCGCGGTGTGGCGGGTGCCGGTACCCCTGCCGTCCGCCGCCGGGGACGCGGGCCGGGACGATCCGCCCGGCCTGGTCGACCTGCTGGAGGAGGAGCTCAGCGCGGCCGTCGACCGGGCGGACGCGCTGGCCGAGGACCATCAGCGGCTCAAGCACGAGCTGGCCGAGACGAACAGCGGCGTGCTGGCGCTGTACGTGCAGCTGGAGGAGCGCGACGAGCAGCTGCGCCAGGCGCACGGCCGGATACTGCGCCAGCTGGAGGACGCCCTGCGCCCCCCGCCGGTACGGGTGCCGGGGCTGGAGATGGCGGTCCACTACGAGCCGGCGGAGAAGCACGCCCCCACGGGCGGTGACCTGTACGACTGGTTCGTCCTGCCGGACGGCACCGTGCACATCACGGTGGTGGACGCCCTCGGGCACGGGCTGACCAGTACGCGCAGCGCGCTCAACGTCACCCACGCCGTCCGCACGCTGGCCCTGGAGGGCCACCCGCTGGAGTCGATCGTCGCCCGCACGGACGAGGTGCTCGCGACCTTCGACCACGAGCTGATGGCCACCGTGCAGCTGGTGCGGCTCGATCCGGCCGGCGGGAATCTGGTGCTGGCGAACGGCAGCCATCCCCCGGCCCTCCTCGTGCGGGCGAGCGGCGAGTCCTCCCTGCTGGAGGTACGCGGCCGGGGCATCGGCTTCCCCCTGCCCGGCAGCGAACGGTTGCTCCACGACCGCCTCGACCCGGGCGATCTGCTGGTGCTCTACACCGACGGGCTGACCGAGAGCCGACGCGACCCCCGCGAGGGCGAGCAGCGGCTGGCGCTCGCGGCCCGCCGCCACCGGCACCGTCCCATAGAGGACGTCCCGGCGGCCATCGCGGAGGAGATGCACACGGTGATCCTGCACCCCGACGACACGGTGGCCCTGACCGTGCGGCGGGTGTCCGGCTGATCCTCGCCAGTCCGTGGTTAACGCACCAGGTCTGGGTATGCGAGCGGTGATGATTGAAGGAGCCGCTCGTGGTTGTCATGACTTCGCCTCACGCCGACTGCGCCTCGGCCCGTGATTCGGCCGCGCGTTTCGTGGCCGAGCACTGCCCGTGGGCGGACCTGGACGCGGTGCAGCTGGTCGTCACGGAACTCACGGCCAACGCCCTGCGCCACACCGCGGGCTGGTGGCGGCTGCGGCTGCGCGCCGATCCCGGTGTGCTGGCCGTGGAGCTGGACGACTCCAGCACGACCCTCCCCGAGGCCCGTCGGCCGGACTTCAGCGGCGGTGGCGGTGGCTTCGGCTGGCCCATGGTGCTGAGCCTGGCGAACCGGGTCGAGGTGCAGCCGACCCCGGCGGGCAAGACGGTCCGGGCGATCTGGTCCCGCGCGCCGGAAGCGGCCTGACGGCCGACGCATGACGCCCCGGCGGGCGGAGCCTGCGGGCGGAGGCCCGTGGGGAGCGGCCGGCCGACCCGTCGCCCCGGCCGGACAAGGGGGCCGTTCATGCCCAGCGGGTGACGCCGTCCGGAAAACGCCATCGGCCCGACGACCGAAGTCGCCGACGCCCGGGGCGGCGTGCCCCGGGCGTCGGCGTCGCGTCGGCCGGCGGGCCGGGCGGTTCACTCGACGGCCAGCAGACCTTCCCTGAGCCTCGCGGTGATCCGCGACAGCAGCCGGGAGACGTGCATCTGTGACACGCCCAGCACGGCGCCGATCTCCGACTGCGTCATCTCGTCCACGTACCGCATCTGGAGGATGCGCCGGTCGCGCTCGTCGAACTGCTCGATGAGCGGCTTGAGCGCCTGGACGTTCTCCACGATCTCCAGCTCGCGGTCCGGCTCGCCCAGCCGGTCGCCGAGGGTCTCGGAGGAGTTGTCCGTGCTGTCGTCGAGCGGGAGGTCGATGGAGCCGGCGGTGTACCCGTTGGCGGCGATGAGCCCTTCGAGGATCTCGTCCTCCTCCATCCCCAGGTGCTCGGCCAGTTCGGCCGGGGTCGGAGAGCGGTCGAGGCGCTGGAAGAGCTCGTCGGTCGCGCGGGCGATGTCGATGCGCAGCTCCTGCAGGCGCCTCGGCACGTGCACCGACCAACTGGTGTCGCGGAAGAACCGCTTGATCTCACCGATGACGCACGGCATCGCGAAGGTGGTGAACTCGACCTCGCGGCTCAGGTCGAAGCGGTCGATGGCCTTGATGAGCCCGATGGTGCCGACCTGGATGATGTCTTCCATCTGGTCGGCCCGGTTGCGGAAGCGCGTCGCCGCGTACTTGACCAGGGAGAGGTTCAGCTCAATCAGGGTGTTGCGGACGTACTGGTACTCCTCGGTCCCCTCTTCCAGCACGGCCAGCCGGTCGAAGAATGCCTTCGAGAGCTCCTTCGCGTCCTTCGGAGCCACCTCACCGGGGTTACGGACCTCCGGCAGATCGGTGATCGTCTGCGGGCCGGTACCGGTCGAGATCGTGGTCGCCATGGACACTGCACCCTCCCTGTTCATTTCCGTACGTTCGCAAGCCGCGTGTACCCGCATTCGCCACGGACATGCGTACGGATTCGGCCTGTCGTGAAAAAAGCGGAGTGACCGCCTCTCGCACCGGGCGAGAAACGGCCACCCCGGCGGGTTCCCTGGCGGTACGTCAGCTCCAGCTGGCGTGCAGCGGCTTGCCCTCGGCGTAACCGGCGGCGCTCTGGACGCCGACGATGGCCTTCTCGGCGAACTCCTCCAGCGAGCCCGCACCGGCGTACGTGCACGAGGAGCGCACGCCCGCGATGATCGAGTCGATCAGGTCCTCGACGCCCGGACGGGCCGGGTCCAGGAACATCCGCGAGTGCGAGATGCCCTCTTCGAAGATCGCCTTGCGAGCCCGGTCGTACGCGGACTCCTCGCTCGTGCGGTTGCGCACGGCGCGCTTGGACGCCATGCCGAACGACTCCTTGTACAGGCGCCCGCTGGCGTCCTGCTGGAGGTCGCCGGGGGACTCGTAGGTGCCCGCGAACCAGGAACCGATCATCACGTTCGACGCGCCGGCGGCGAGCGCCATGGCGACGTCGCGCGGGTGGCGGACACCGCCGTCCGCCCAGACGTGCTTGCCGAACTTCGCCGCCTCGGCGGCGCATTCGAGGACTGCGGAGAACTGCGGGCGGCCCACGCCGGTCATCATGCGGGTGGTGCACATGGCGCCGGGGCCCACACCGACCTTGATGATGTCCGCGCCGGCCTCGACGAGGTCACGCACGCCCTCGGCGGCGACGATGTTCCCGGCGACGATCGGCACGTGCGGGTCCAGGCCCCGGACGGCCTTGACCGCGGCGATCATCGACTCCTGGTGGCCGTGCGCGGTGTCCACGACGAGCGTGTCGACGCCCGCGTCGAGGAGCTGCTTGGCCTTGCCGGCCACGTCGCCGTTGATGCCGACGGCGGCGGCGATGCGGAGCTTGCCGTTCGCGTCGACGGCCGGGGTGTAGAGGGTGGCGCGCAGCGCGCCCTTGCGGGTCAGGATGCCGGCGAGGCGGCCGTCCTTGTCCACGGCCGGGGCGTAGCGGCGGTTGTGGTGGTCGAGGGTGTTGAAGGCCTCGCGCGGGTCGATGTCCGCGTCGAGCAGCAGCAGGTCCTTCGACATGACCTCGGACAGCTGGGTGAAGCGGTCGACCCCGGAGAGGTCCTCGTCGGTGACGACGCCGACCGGGCGCTGATCGGCGTCCACGACGACGCCCGCGTTGTGCGCGCGCTTGGGCAGCAGCGACAGCGCGTCGGCGACGGTCTGGTGCGGGTCGAGGACGATCGGGGTGTCGAGCACGTGGTGGCGGCTCTTCACCCAGGAGATGACGTCGGTGACGACCTCGATCGGAATGTCCTGGGGGATGACGACGAGGCCACCGCGCCGGGCCACGGTCTCGGCCATCCGGCGCCCCGCGATCGCGGTCATGTTGGCGACCACCAGCGGGATGGTCGTCCCGGTGCCGTCGGGGGAGGACAGGTCGACGCCCTGGCGGGAGCCCACGGCCGAGCGGCTAGGCACCATGAATACGTCGTCGTACGTGAGGTCGTACGGCGGCTTCAGGTCATTGAGGAAACGCACGTGCTGAACATCCCAGTCGTTCGGAGTTGGCCCCCGGGCATTTCAGCCGGGGGGAAAACGCACGTACTTCATTCTCCCATGACCGCACACGCGTACGCCCCGGTCGAAAGGCACAGGGACGCGGAAGGGCCCTGGTGCTTTCCTCCAAGCGCCCGCCCGGCCGGGGGCCGCGGCAGCCCCCGGGCGGCGCCCGGGGGCTGGGTCATGTCCGGTCCGTGAAGTCTCGCCCGGCCGCCCTTCGGGCGGACGCCGACACTTTCCGGGCACTCCCTAGTCGTCCGGGTCCGTGCGGTCCAGGGCCGGGCGGGGACCGGGGGTGAACTCCGTCAGGAGGTAGTCCGCCGCCATGGTGTCGGTGACCAGGCTGGTGACCAGCCCGGACCGCAGGACCGCGCCGATCGCCGCCGCCTTGCGCCGGCCGCCCGCGATGGCCACGACCTCCGGGATGCGCCGCAGCCGGTCGGCCTCGACGGTGATGCACCGCTCCCCCAGGTCGCGCCCGACCCGGCGCCCGGACGAGTCGAACAGGTGGGCCGACATCTCGGCCGCGACGCCCAGCGAGGCGTAGTGTGCCCGCTCCTCGTCCGTGAGCATGTCGTGCACCGTGGAGATGCCGGGCTCCCAGGAGCCGATGGACACGGCCGCGACGGTGACCTTGTCGAAGTACTCGAAGGCACGGGCGATGCCGGTCTGGTTGCGCAGCGCCGCCGCGGTCGCCGGGTCGGGCAGCAGCATGGGCGCGTAGATGGGGTGCGCCTCACCGCCGGAGACCTGGGCGGCGCGGCGTACCGCCTCGACCGAGCCGCGCTCGGCGGTGCCCGCGTCGTACACGCCCGTCAGCTGGACGACCGTGCAGGGCGGCAGCCGGTCGAGGGCGGCAGCCATGTGAATGGTGGAGCGGCCCCACGCGAGGCCCAGGACGTCGCCCTCCGCCACGAGCTCGCCGAGCAGGTCGGCCGCGACCTCGCCCAGGTTCTCGGGGTCCGGCGAGGCGTCCTCGCCCTCCGGCGGGGACTCGACGACCACGGCGTGACGCAGCCCGTACCGGGCACGGAGCGCGTCGGAGCGCTCGGCGTCGAGCTCGGCCGGCACCCGGATCTCGATGCGCACCAGGTCACGCTCGAGAGCGGTTTCCAGAACCCTGGCGACCTTGAACCGGCTGACGCCGAACTCCTCCGCGATCTGGATCTTGGACTTGCCCTCCAGATAGAAGCGACGGGCCATGGCCGCCGCCTGCACGAGCTCCGCGGGTCCCATCCGCAGGGCTGGCCGTCCCGCCGACATAGCAGACACCGCGCTCTCCTCACTGCTGTTCACACGTCGGATCGCCATCCTTGCAGATGCGGCGGTCCGTGTTCGGTCCTGTTGGGCTGCGTTCATCTGCCCGTGGTCCACCCGTGGCTCAGTGGCCGCACGCCCAGGCGGCCGTGGCGGTCGCCGCGGTGGCCTGATCGCGCAGGGCCCGCACCGCGGCGGCCGGGTCCTCCGCTCCGTACACGGCGGAACCGGCGACGAAGACGTCGGCACCGGCCTCCGCGCAGCGCTCGATGGTGGAGGCCGAGACGCCGCCGTCGACCTGGAGCCACAGCTGGAGGCCGTGCTTGGAGATCAGCTCCCGGGTGCGGCGGATCTTCGGCAGCATGATGTCGAGGAACGCCTGGCCGCCGAAACCCGGCTCCACGGTCATGATCAGCAGCATGTCGAGCTCGGGGAGCAGGTCCTCGAACGGCTCGATGGGGGTCGCGGGCTTGAGCGCCATCGACGCCCTGGCCCCCTTGGCCCTGATCTCGCGCGCCAGCCGCACCGGAGCCGCCGCCGCCTCGACGTGGAAGGTCACCGACCCGGCCCCCGCCTCCACGTACTGCGGGGCCCAGCGGTCGGGGTCCTCGATCATCAGGTGGCAGTCCAGCGGGGTGTCCGACGCCCGGCTGAGCGACTCCACGACGGGCACGCCCAGGGTGAGGTTGGGCACGAAGTGGTTGTCCATGACGTCGACGTGCAGCCAGTCGGCGCCGTCGACGGCCTTCGCCTCCTCGGCGAGGCGGGCGAAATCGGCGGACAGGATGCTGGGGTTGATCTGGGCCATGTGCCAAGCCTGCCACGTCCCATGGGGTTTCTTTTACCCGATGCCGGTGCGGTCTTCACCGGGCACGGCACACTTGCCGCATTCCCGGCGAATCAGCGTCCTCACGCGGTGCGCCGCAGCAGCGCCAGGTACATCGCGTCGGTCCCGTGCAGATGCGGCCACAGCTGTACGTCGGGCCCGTCGCCGAGCGCGGGGACGCCGGACATCAGGGGCCTGGCGTCGATCAGCTCGGCGCCGCCGTGCCGCTTGAGGACGTCGTCCACGACCACGCGGGTCTCCGCCAGATGCGGTGAGCAGGTCGCGTACCCGACCACTCCACCGACCCGGACGGACTTCAAGGCCTCGGTGAGCAGACCGCGCTGCAGCGGCCCGAAGCTCTCCAGGTCCTCGGGGCGGCGGCGCCAGCGGGCCTCGGGGCGCCGGCGCAGCGCCCCGAGGCCGGAGCACGGGACGTCGACCAGCGCCCGGTCGAAGGAGCCGGGACGCCACGGAGGGCGGGTGCCGTCCGCGGCGATGACCTGGTACGGGCCGGGGTTGCCGGTCAGCGCCCGGTCGACGAGCCGGGCGCGGTGCGGCTGCTTCTCCGAGGCCAGCAGGGTGGCACCGCGTCCGGCGGCCAGGGCGCCCAGCAGCGCCGCCTTGCCGCCGGGGCCCGCGCAGCCGTCGAGCCAGCGCCGGTCGGGGCCGTCGAGCGGGGCGTTCGCGAGGGCGATCGCCACGAGCTGGCTGCCCTCGTCCTGGACGCCCGCCCGGCCCTCGCGGACGGCGTCGATCGCGCCGGGCTCGCCGCCCTCGGTGAGCCGTACGGCGTACGGGGACCAGCGGCCCGGCAGGCCGGCCTCGTCGCCCAGCACGTCCAGCAGCTCGCCCGTGGTGGACCGGCCGGGGCGGGCCACCAGCGTGACCTCGGGCCGCTCGTTGTCGGCCTCCAGCAGGTCCTCGATCCCGGCGCGCCCGCCGCCGAGCGCGTCCCACAGCGCGGAGACGACCCAGCGCGGGTGCGAGTGCACGACCGCCAGGTGGTCCTCGGCGTCCTCGTCGTACGGCGGGGCGACCTGCTCCAGCCAGGCGTCGAGGTCCTGCCGCGCGATCTTGCGGAGCACCGCGTTGACGAACTTGGCCCGCCCGTCGCCGAGTACGACCCGGGCCAGTTCCACGCTCGCCGAGACCGCCGCGTGCGTGGGGATCCGGGTCCCGAGCAGCTGGTGGGCGCCGAGCGCGAGCACGTCCAGCACCGGCGGGTCGACCTCGCGCAGCGGACGGTCGATGCACGCCGCGATGATCGCGTCGTACGTGCCCTGGCGGCGCAGCGTGCCGTACACCAGCTCGGTGGCGAGCGCCGCGTCGCGGCCGTCGAACCCCTCCTTCTCGCGCGCCTTCTTCAGCAGTGGCGGCAGGACGAGGTTGGCGTACGCGTCTCGCTCGTCGACGGCGCGCAGCGCCTCGAAGGCCAGGATCCGCACCGGGTCCTTCTTGGGGCGGCGGTACGGCTTGGGGGGACGGCGACGGGACTGCTCGCTCAAAAGGTGCTCCGCTTTCGGTGAGGCTCGAACCCTTTCAGCCTACGTCGGCCCCGCCCGCCCGTCGTCCACCACCACCCGGGTACGCCGGGTGCTACGCGCCGGCCCCGGCCCTCTCCCCCGGGGCGATGCGCACGCCCCGCGCCCAGTCGGCGCCGCGCATCGGTTTCTTGCCCTGCGGCTGGACCCACAGCAGCTCGACGGCGTGCGAACCGGTCCCGGCGTACACGTTGTTCTTGGCGGCCGACAGCTCGCCGGGCGCCAGGTCGGTGCAGTCGGGGACGGGGACGGCCTGCACGACCTTGAGCCGCTCGCCGCGGAACACGGTCCAGGCGCCGGGCGCGGGGGTGCAGCCGCGGACGACCCGGTCGACGCGCAGCGCGGGGGCGGTCCAGTCGAGGTGCGCGTCCTCGACGGTGAGCTTGGGGGCGAGGGTGATGCCCTCGGCGGGCTGCGGTACCGCTTCGAGGGTGCCGTCCTCGATGCCGTCCATCGTCGCGGCGAGCAGCCCGGCACCCGCGAAGGCGAGCCGGGTGAGCAGGTCGCCGCTGGTGTCGGTCGGCCGGACCTCCTCGGTGACCACGCCGTACACCGGGCCGGAGTCCAGTCCCTCCTCGATCCGGAAGGTCGAGGCACCGGTCACCTCGTCACCGGCCATGATCGCGTGCTGCACGGGAGCGGCGCCGCGCCAGGCGGGCAGCAGGGAGAAGTGCAGGTTGACCCAGCCGTGCGCGGGTACGTCGAGCGCCACGCGCGGCAGCAGGGCTCCGTACGCCACGACCGGGCAGCAGTCGGGCGCGATCTCCCGCAGCCGCGCCAGGAAGTCCTCGTCGCGGGGCTTCGCCGGCTTGAGGACCTCGATCCCCGCCTCCTCGGCGCGCCGGGCGACGGGGCTGGCGACGAGCCGGCGGCCGCGCCCGGCGGGGGCGTCGGGCCGGGTGACGACGGCGGCCACCTCGTGCCGGTCCGAGGCGATCAGGGCGTCCAGGGCGGGTACGGCGACCTCGGGGGTGCCTGCGAAGACGAGCTTCATCAGTGGCTGACTGCCTGTCTGTCCGGGGGCGGTGGTGGGCAACGCACCAGTTTAGGCACCGGCCCGGCGGGGGGCGTACGTCGCCTTGCGCGCCCTGGGCATATGCGGATACGCCCCCGCAGCGTGACCCCGACCACCCGTGGCGCGTTGGTCAAGGCAGATTGACCTTAACGGGCCACCGCCACGGAGCGGCCCACCCCTTTTCAACGCCGGTTCGAGAGGCTTGTCAATGGCCGACCACGCAACCCACGACGCCCAAGCCCGGGCGAGCCTGCACCTGCTGGTGCGGGACATCGAGCGGGTCCGCCGGCAGGTGGACGCACTGCGCACGCTCACCGCCCAGCTCGGCAATGTGTACCGCCCGCGGCGATCCGGCCCGTCCACGGGCTTCGTCGTCTACGGCAGGGCCCCGGCCCCCACCGTGCGGCTCGCCCAGGAACTGCGGGACAGCGTCGAGACGCTGGTGACCGCGGCGGTGGACTTCGACCGCTCGCTGGGCTTCTCGTGGGACGCGGTGGGCTCGGCGCTCGGCGTCACCAAGCAGGCGGTCCACCGCCGGTACGGTGCCCGGCGGGCGACGGCGCCGCAGCCGGGGCCGGCGGAGGAGCAGACCGCCGAGCCGGGCGGTACGCGCACGGTGCCCTCGGTGCCGGCCGCCCGCTCGATGCCGCCCCAGCCGACGTCCGGCTCCCAGACCCTCCGCGAAGAGGTCCGCCCGAGCGCCTTCCCCGGCCCGCGCAACGGCTGACCCCCACCCCGGCCGTCCGGCCCCACCCCCGGGGCCGGGCCGCCGGGGGCGTCATCCGATGTCCGGCGGGTCCACCCGGATCCGCACCGGATCGGCGCCGCCCCGGGCCAGCCGCGCCGCCTGCGCCGCCTTCAGCGCGGCCGCCAGCGCCGCCCCGCTGCCCGGCGGGACCCGCAGCAGTGCCCGTTCCCAGAACTCGCCCGGCGGCGGGTCACCCGGCCTGCGCGGCGCGCCCGGCGGCGGGGGCGGCAGCGGCACGGGGCCCAGCACCTCCGCCTCGGCGGGCAGCTCGGCGGTGCCGAGGAACGCCGCCACCGCCTCGGCCCGGCCGGTCACGGCGGCCATCCGGGAGACCGGCGGGAAACCGAGCTCCGCCCGCTCGGCCAGCTCCCGCTGGGCGTGGCCGACCGGGTCCCACCGCACCAGCGCCTGCACGGGCCGCAGCGTCGGCTCGGCCACGATCACGACGGTGCCGCCCTCGTCCTGGCCCCGCACCAGCGAGGCGGCGTCCATCCAGCGCCGCAGCGCCTCCTCGCCGGCCCGCAGGTCGGCGCGGCCCAGCATGGCCCAGCCGTCCAGCAGCAGGGCCGCCGCGTACCCGCCCTCGGCGACCGGCTCGGCGCCCGGGGTGCTGACCACCAACGCGGGCCGGGCGGGCACGGTGTCCAGGACGTGGTCCCGCCCGGAGGTCCGCACCGGCACAGCCGGGAACGCCCGCCCCAGCTCCTCCGCGGTGCGCCGGGCGCCCACCACCTGGGCCCGCAGGCGGACGGACCCGCATTCCGCGCAGTGCCAGTCCGCCTCGCCCCTCCCGCACCAGCCGCACCGCAGTTCCCGCTGCTCGGGCGCCTCCAGGGGGCCCGCGCAGTGCCGGCACCTGGCGGGCGTCCGGCACCGCTCGCACGCCAGCCGGGGGACGTACCCGCGCCGGGGCACCTGCACCAGGACCGGCCCGGACTTGAGGCCCTCCCGCGCCGCCCGCCAGGCCAGCGACGGCAGCCGGGCCGCCCGCGCCGCCTCGTCGCGCGCCAGCTCCCCGTCGCCCACCGTCCGCACCAGCGGCGCGGCGGCGCGAACCTGGTCCCGGGGGGCCACCAGGGGCCGTGCCCAGCCGCTCTCGACGAGCTGCGCCGCCTCGACGGTGCAACTCGTGCCGCCCAGCAGGAAGCCGCACCCGTCGTGCGCGGCGCGCAGCAGCAGCACCTCGCGCGCGTGCGGCAGCGGCGCGTGCTGCTCGCTGTGGCTGGAGTCCCCGTCGTCCCAGATGGCGACCAGGCCGAGGTCCCGTACCGGGGCGAACATCGCCGCGCGTGTCCCCACGACCGCGCGGACCGCCCCGCGCCGCACCGCGAGCCACTGCGCGTACCGCTTCTCGGGCCCCGCCTCGGCGGTCAGCACCGCGTGCCGCCCCTCCCCCAGGACGGCGGTCAGCGCCGCGTCCACCCGGCCGGCCGACCGCCCGTCGGGCACCACGACGAGGGCGCCGCGCCCCGACGCGAGGGTCGCCCCGACCGCTCTGGCCAGCTCGTCCGCCCAGTGCGGCCCGGGCAGCGCGTTCCACACGGCCCGGGGCGAGCGGCCGTCCGCGAGCGCCGCCAGGAACGCCGGCCCCCGCGCGTACCGCTCCCAGGTGGCGGGCTCCGGCGCGGCGGGCGGCGGCAGCGGCTGAGGCGACGGCCGTTTCTCGGCGCGTGCGCTGCGCGGCGGGACCGCCAGTTGCAGCACGTCCGCGAGGCTCCCGGCGTACCGGTCGGCCACCGCCCGCGCCAGTCCGAGCAGCTCGGCGTCGAGCACCGGCTCCGGCGACACCACGCCGGCGAGGGCGGCCAGGGGGCCCGCGTAGTCCGACGCGGCCCGGCGCTCGACGAGGAAACCGTCCATGAGCCGGCCGCCCTCACGGCGGCCGTCCCGCACCTGATGGGCGCCCGCGCCGAAGCGCACCCGCACCCGCACTCCGGGCTGTGCGACGGCGTCGAGCTCCTCGGGGACGGCGTAGTCGAAGAACTGGTCCAGGTGCAGCACGCCCTTGTTCACGACGACCCGGGCGACGGGCAGCTCCTTGGCCAGCGCGGCCCCCCGCCAGGTGCGCGGCTTGGCGCGGGGCACCTTCGCCGCGCGCACCGTCTCCCGTATGAGCGCGAGCTGCTCGGGCGGCTCGGCCCCCCGGCCCCCGCCTTCCCGCTTCCCGTCGTCGCCGCTGCTCACAGCCACATTCCTACCAGAGCGCACTGACAGCACCGGCGGTCCGGCGGTCCGGCGGGCGGTCCGACGGTCCGGCAGCCGTCCGGCACTCCGGCCGCCCGGCCGCTCGGCGGGGGAAACGCCGGAGTCCGGCACCCCGGTCGGGGATGCCGGACTTCCGGTCGGTCGCGGGGCCGTCGAAGGACTACAGCCCGGCCGCCTTGCGCAGGGCGTCCACGCGGTCGGTGCGCTCCCAGGTGAAGTCGGGAAGCTCGCGGCCGAAGTGGCCGTACGCCGCGGTCTGCGCGTAGATGGGGCGCAGCAGGTCGAGATCGCGGATGATCGCGGCCGGGCGGAGGTCGAAGACGTCGCCGATCGCGTTCTCGATCCGCTCGACGTCGACCTTGGCGGTGCCGAAGGTCTCCACGAACAGGCCGACCGGCTCGGCCTTGCCGATCGCGTACGCGACCTGGACCTCGCAGCGCGAGGCGAGCCCGGCCGCGACGACGTTCTTGGCCACCCAGCGCATGGCGTAGGCGGCCGAGCGGTCCACCTTGGACGGGTCCTTGCCGGAGAAGGCGCCGCCGCCGTGGCGGGCCATGCCGCCGTACGTGTCGATGATGATCTTGCGGCCGGTCAGGCCGGCGTCGCCCATGGGGCCGCCGATCTCGAAGCGGCCGGTGGGGTTGACCAGCAGGCGGTAGCCCTCGGTGTCCAGCTTGATGCCGTCGTCCAGGAGCTGCTTGAGGACGTGCTCGACGACGAACTCGCGGATGTCGGGCGCGAGCAGCGACTCCAGGTCGATGTCCGAGGCGTGCTGCGAGGAGACGACGACCGTGTCGAGGCGGACGGCCTTGTCACCGTCGTACTCGATGGTGACCTGCGTCTTGCCGTCGGGCCGCAGGTAGGGAATGGTGCCGTTCTTGCGCACCTCGGTCAGGCGCTTGGACAGCCGGTGGGCGAGGTGGATGGGCAGCGGCATCAGCTCGGGCGTCTCGTCCGACGCGTAGCCGAACATCAGGCCCTGGTCGCCGGCGCCCTGCTTGTCGAGCTCGTCCTCGTCGCCCTCGACGCGCTTCTCGTAGGCGGTGTCGACGCCCTGCGCGATGTCCGGCGACTGGGCGCCGATCGAGACCGAGACGCCGCAGGACGCGCCGTCGAAGCCCTTCTTCGAGGAGTCGTAACCGATCTCCAGGATCTTGTTGCGCACCAGCGTGGGGATGTCGGCGTACGCCTTGGTCGTCACCTCGCCGGCCACATGCACCAGGCCGGTGGTGATCAGCGTTTCCACGGCGACGCGGGAGGTCGGGTCCTCCCGCAGCAGCGCATCGAGAATCGTGTCGCTGATCTGGTCAGCGATCTTGTCGGGGTGACCCTCGGTCACGGACTCCGAGGTGAAGAGACGACGGGACACAACGCTCCCTGGGTTTGCAGCGGCTGCTGGCTGATCATTTGCGGACCGGCAGGGGGCTGCGCCCCGCGTCGTTCCGAGGACAGTTTATCGGGCGCTCTCGGCCGTTGGACCAGGTGTCTCGCACGCTGGGAGCGTGATCGGCCACATCTGCCGTACCTGCGCGCGGAGGATCGACGCGCGCCACGGGCCGGAACGCCGGTTTTCCTGCGGTTTGCTCCGCCCAATGGGGCGAATTCAGAAATTTATACAGTTTTGTCCGAGTCGCCATCGGCCGTGGCGGCGAGCCGCGGGGCGACGAGGTCCCAGACGGTTTCCGCCAGGGCCTCCTTGGGCCCGTACGGTACGGGCGTCTCCGCGCCGTCCGCGGACAGCACCACGGCCTCGTTCTCCTCGGAGCCGAAGGTCTTGCGCTCCCCCACCTCGTTCACCACGAGCAGGTCGCAGCCCTTGCGGCGGAGCTTGTCCCGGCCGTTGGCCAGGACGTCGTCCGTCTCGGCGGCGAAACCGACGACCACCTGGTCCGGACGCGCCCGCTCCGCCGAGATCTCGGCCAGGATGTCGGGGTTGCGCACCAGCGCGACGGGGGCCGGTTCCTGCCCGTCCTTCTTTTTGATCTTGCCCTCGGCGTACGCTGCCGGGCGGAAGTCCGCGACGGCGGCGGCCATCACCACGGCGTCCGCGTCGGCCGCGGCCTTGAGCACCGCCTCGCGCAGCTGCACGGCGGTGCCCACCCGGACGACGTCGACGCCCGCCGGGTCGGGCAGACCGGTGTTGGCCTCGATCAGCGTCACCCGGGCGCCCCGGGCGGCGGCGGTACGGGCCAGGGCGTACCCCTGCTTGCCGGAGGACCGGTTCCCCAGGTAGCGCACCGGATCCAGCGGCTCCCGGGTGCCCCCGGCGCTCACCACGACATGGCGGCCCGCGAGGTCGGGCCGGGCGCCGGCGCCGCGGGCGAGCACCCTGCGGCAGATCTCGAAGATCTGGTCCGGGTCGGGCAGCCGGCCCTTGCCGGTGTCGACGCCGGTGAGGCGGCCCACGGCCGGCTCGATGACGACGGCGCCGCGGCGCCGCAGGGTGGCGACGTTCTCCTGGGTGGCCGGGTGCTCCCACATCTCGGTGTGCATGGCGGGCGCGAAGACCACCGGACACCGGGCGGTGAGGAGCGTGTTGGTCAGCAGGTCGTCCGCCAGGCCGTGCGCGGCCTTCGCCAGCATGTCGGCGGTCGCCGGCGCCACGACCACGAGGTCGGCGTGCTGCCCGATGCGGACGTGCGGCACCTCGTGGACGTCCGACCAGACCTCGGTCGAGACGGGGTGGCCGGACAGGGCGGACCAGGTGGCGGCGCCGACGAAGTTCAGGGCCGAGGCCGTCGGCACGACCCGTACGTCATGGCCGGACTCGGTGAGCCGCCGCAGCAGCTCGCAGGCCTTGTAGGCGGCGATGCCGCCGCTGACTCCGAGGACGACCTTCGGCTTGTCCACTCCACGCCTCCCGGCTCCGTGATTCGGACGAGTCGTACGAGTCGTCCGCCTCCATGACACACCACAGGCCCGGCGGAGTGTCCACCGGGCCTGTGGTGATTCGTGCAGGGGGCGCCTACTGGGCCGGGCCCTCGATGGCCTCGGAGGTCAGCAGACCCGCGTTGATCTCACGCAGGGCGATCGAGAGCGGCTTCTCGTGGACGTGGGTGTCCACCAGCGGACCGACGTACTCCAGCAGGCCCTCACCGAGCTGCGAGTAGTACGCGTTGATCTGACGCGCACGCTTGGCCGCGTAGATCACGAGGCTGTACTTCGAGTCAGTGGCCTCGAGCAGCTCATCGATCGGCGGGTTGATGATGCCCTCGGGCGCGGTGATGGAAGAGGACACGCTCTACCTTCCGAAAAACTTCTGGAAAATGGGACAAAGATCAAACAACTTGCATCAAGGCTAGCAGCTCACGGGCCACGTCCTCGACGGAGGTGTTGACCAGGGTGGTGTCGAACTCGGACTCCGCCGCGAGCTCGATCTTGGCCGCCTCCAGGCGTCGCTCGATGACCTCCGGCGGCTCGGTACCCCGGCCGGTCAGCCGGCGGACCAGCTCGTCCCAGCTCGGCGGGGCCAGGAAGACCAGCTGGGCCTCCGGCATCGACTCGCGGACCAGCCGCGCGCCCTGGAGGTCGATCTCCAGCAGCACGGGCTCACCCGCTTCGAGCCGCTCCAGCACCGCGCGGCGCGGCGTGCCGTAGCGATTGCCGGCGAACTCGGCCCACTCCAGCAGTTCGCCGTTGGCGACCAGCTTGTCGAACTCGTCGTCGGCGACGAAGTGGTACTGCACGCCGTCCCGCTCGCCGGGTCGCGGCTTGCGGGTCGTGGCGGACACCGACAGCCAGACCTCGGGGTGGACCTTGCGCATATGAGCGACGACCGTGCTCTTGCCGACCCCGGAGGGGCCGGAGAGCACGGTCAGTCGCGGACGTACGTCCGGGGGCTCGGGGGCGGTCCCCCGGGATGTTGCGGCCATGGGGCGATTATTCCAGGTTTACTCCAGTGCCCCGGACGTCAGGCCCCGGTGCTGCCGAACTCGCGCTCCAGGGAGGCGATCTGGTTGGAGCCGAGACCCCGGACACGACGGCTCTCGGAGATCCCGAGCCGCTCCATGATCTGCTTGGCGCGGACCTTGCCCACGCCCGGCAGGGACTCCAGGAGGGCCGAGACCTTCATCTTGCCGATGACCTCGTTCTCCTGGCCCTGCTTGATGACCTCCTGGAGCGAGGCGCCGGAGTGCTTGAGTCGATTCTTGACCTCGGCCCGCTCCCGGCGAGCCGCGGCGGCCTTTTCGAGCGCGGCTGCGCGCTGTTCAGGGGTAAGGGGCGGAAGAGCCACGCCTACGTCACCTCGGATGTCGAACTGTCGGATACGGACCGGTGAGGAACCTAGTCGGCCCACACCAGGGGAGCAACGAGCAACGCAGTGCACGTTGGCTCTGCGACGGAGACTAGCGGCCAAGGCCGCCAGAGTCAGCGAGAACGAAGGAAAAGTCCTGGTCAGCATCGATCTACCCAGACATTCGGGATATAACGACCCGGTTTTGTGCGCAGATTCCGGCAACGGTAAGCACGGGACGGCCCAACGTGATCCACGTCACGTCCGGAACGTGGAAACCCACGGTCACCCGAGGGTGACCGTGGGCTCTCGCGGCGGTGCCGACGAGCGGCTGTCAGGCGCCGGTCGCCGCCCGCACCTCGTCCGCGTACCGCTGGGCCGCCGCGCGCAGCGCCGCCGCGTCGGGACCGTGGCGCAGCACGCCCCGGCTGACGCTGGGCACGACGTTGCGCACGGCCTCGCCGAAGACGGCCGGCAGGTCGGCCGGGGTCGCGCCCTGGGCGCCGATGCCCGGCGCGAGCAACGGGCCGTTGATGTCCAGGTCGAAGGAGGAGAGGTCGCCGAGGGTGGCGCCCACGACCGCGCCGAAGGACCCGAGCGGGGTCTCGCCCGCGTTGTCGGCGGCCAGGTGCGCGAGCATGGTCGCCGCGACGGTCCGCCCGGCCGGGTCCTCGGTGCGGACGGCGCGCTGTACCTCGGCGCCCTCCGGGTTGGAGGTCAGGGCGAGGACGAACAGGCCGGAGCCGCTCTCGCGCGCCAGGTCGACGGCCGGCTTCAGCGAGCCGTACCCGAGGTACGGGGAGACGGTGAGCGCGTCGGCGAAGAGCGGCGAGTCCTTGCGGAGGAACGTCTCGGCGTACGCGGTCATCGTGGAGCCGATGTCGCCGCGCTTGGCGTCCATGACGACCAGGGCGCCCGCGTCCCGGAGGTCGGCGACGGCCTGCTCCAGGACGGCGATGCCGCGTGAGCCGAACCGCTCGAAGAAGGCGCTCTGCGGCTTGAAGACGGCCACCCGGTCGGCGAGGGCGTCGACGACCGTCCGGGTGAAGCGCTCCAGGCCCGGCACGTCGTCGCCCAGGCCCCAGGCGGACAGCAGGGAGTCGTGCGGGTCGATGCCGACGCACAGCGGGCCACGGGAGTCCATGGTGCGCCTCAGCCGGGCACCGAAGGGTTCGAGGGGGCTCATGCTGCGGCCTTTCGCGTGTCGGCGCCGACGGCCTCGGCGAGGCTGGCGTACGGGGAGGCGTTCAGCCGGGCCGCGAGGCCCTTGTGGATGGCCCGGGCGTAGAAGGGTCCCTCGTAGACGAAGGCGCTGTAGCCCTGGATCAGGGTGGCGCCGGCCAGGATGCGCTGCCAGGCGTCCTCGGCGTTCTCGATGCCGCCGACGCCGACCAGGGTGATGCGGTCGCCCACGCGCGCGTAGAGGCGGCGCAGCACCTCCAGGGAGCGCTCCTTGAGCGGCGCCCCGGACAGGCCGCCGGTCTCGCCGGTGAGGTGTGCGGGGGACTTCAGTCCCTCGCGGGCGATGGTGGTGTTGGTGGCGATGATGCCGTCCAGGCCCAGCTCGACGGCGAGGTCGGCGACCGCGTCGACGTCCTCGTCGGCCAGGTCGGGCGCGATCTTGACGAGCAGCGGGACGCGGCGGTCGGTGACCGTGCGGTCGGCGGCCTCGCGGACGGCCGTCAGCAGGGGCCTGAGGGACTCCGTGGCCTGGAGGTTGCGCAGCCCCGGGGTGTTGGGCGAGGAGACGTTGACGACCAGGTAGTCGGCGTGGCGGGCGAGCCGCTCGGCCGACTTCACGTAGTCGGCGGCTGCCTCCGCCTCCGGGACGACCTTGGTCTTGCCGATGTTGACGCCGACGACGGTCCTGAACACCGGCACACGCGCGTGGAGGCGGGCCGCCACGGCGGCCGAGCCGTCGTTGTTGAAGCCCATGCGGTTGATCAGGGCGCGGTCCGGTACGAGGCGGAAGAGCCGCTTCCTGGGGTTGCCGGGCTGCGGCTCGCCCGTGACCGTGCCGATCTCGACGTGGTCGAAGCCGAGCATCGCCATGCCGTCGATGGCGACGGCGTTCTTGTCGAAGCCAGCGGCGAGGCCGAACGGGCCGTGCATCCGCAGGCCGAACGCCTCGGTGCGCAGCTCCTGGTGGCGGGGGGCGAGGGCGGCGGCGAGGAAGGTGCGCAGCACCGGGACACGGGCGGCGAGCCGGATCCAGCGGAAGGCCAGGTGATGGGCCTGCTCGGGGTCCATGCGGGTGAAGAACAGCCGGAAGAAGAGCTTGTACATGTGGTGGTGTCCTCATGAGGAGGGGGACACCGTTTCCGGTGTCCCCCTCGTGGGCTGCGAGGGGGTCCGGCCGTCGGGCCGGGCTCCCCTCAGTCGCGGGCCGCGATCAGGTGCTGTGCGTGTTCCTGGAGGGACCGGACGCCGACCCCGCCGTGGTTCAGCGCGTCGATGCCCTGGACGGCGGCGGCGAGCGCCTGCACCGTCGTCAGGCACGGGACGCCGCGCGCCACGGCCGCGGTGCGGATCTCGTAGCCGTCGAGGCGGCCACCGGTGCCGTAGGGGGTGTTGACGATGAGGTCGACCTCGCCGTCGTGGATGAGGCGGACGATGGTCTTCTCGCCGCCGGGGCCCTCGCCCTCGGACTGCTTGCGCACGACGGTGGCGTTGATGCCGTTGCGCTTGAGGACCTCGGCGGTGCCGGAGGTGGCCAGCAGCTCGAAGCCGTGGGCGACCAGCTCGCGGGCCGGGAAGATCATCGAGCGCTTGTCGCGGTTGGCGACCGAGATGAACGCGCGGCCCTTGGTGGGCAGCGGGCCGTAGGCCCCGGCCTGCGACTTGGCGTACGCGGTGCCGAAGACCGCGTCGATGCCCATGACCTCGCCGGTGGAGCGCATCTCCGGGCCGAGGACGGTGTCCACGCCGCGGCCGTGCACGTCGCGGAAGCGCGACCACGGCATCACGGCCTCCTTGACGGAGATCGGCGCGTCCAGCGGCAGGGTGCCGCCGTCGCCGTTCCGCGGCAGCAGGCCCTCCGCGCGGAGCTCGGCGATGGTGGCGCCGAGCGAGATGCGGGCGGCGGCCTTCGCCAGCGGCACGGCGGTCGCCTTGGAGGTGAAGGGGACGGTCCGGGAGGCGCGGGGGTTGGCCTCCAGGACGTACAGGATGTCCCCGGCCATCGCGAACTGGATGTTGATCAGGCCGCGGACGCCGACGCCCTTGGCGATCGCCTCGGTGGAGGCGCGCAGCCGCTTGATGTCGAAGCCGCCGAGGGTGATCGGAGGCAGGGCGCACGCCGAGTCGCCGGAGTGGATGCCGGCCTCCTCGATGTGCTCCATGACGCCGCCGAGGTAGAGCTCGGTGCCGTCGTACAGGGCGTCGACGTCGATCTCGATGGCGTCGTCGAGGAACCGGTCGACCAGGACCGGGCGGGTCGGGGAGATCTCGGTGGACTCGGCGATGTACGCCTCCAGGCGCGCCTCGTCGTACACGATCTCCATGCCGCGCCCGCCGAGGACGTACGAGGGGCGTACGAGGACGGGGTAGCCGATCTCGTCGGCGATGGCCTTGGCGCCGGCGAAGGTGGTCGCGGTGCCGTGCTTGGGGGCGGGGAGGCCCGCCTCGGCGAGGACCTGGCCGAAGGCGCCGCGGTCCTCGGCGGCGTGGATGGCCTCCGGCGGGGTGCCGACGACCGGCACGCCGTTGTCCTTGAGCGCCTGGGCGAGGCCCAGCGGGGTCTGGCCGCCGAGCTGGACGACGACGCCCACGACGGGGCCGGCCAGGGTCTCGGCGTGGACGATCTCCAGTACGTCCTCGAGCGTCAGCGGCTCGAAGTACAGGCGGTCGGAGGTGTCGTAGTCGGTCGAGACGGTCTCGGGGTTGCAGTTGACCATCACGGTCTCGTAGCCGGCCTCGCTCAGGGCGAAGGAGGCGTGGACGCACGAGTAGTCGAACTCGATGCCCTGGCCGATGCGGTTCGGTCCGGAGCCCAGGATGATCACCGCGGGCTTCTCGCGCGGCGCGACCTCGCTCTCCTCGTCGTACGAGGAGTAGAAGTACGGGGTCTTCGCGGCGAACTCGGCGGCGCAGGTGTCGACCGTCTTGTAGACCGGGCGGACGCCGAGGGCGTGCCGGACCTCGCGGACGACGTCCTCGCGCAGGCCGCGGATCTCGGCGATCTGGGCGTCGGAGAAGCCGTGGCGCTTGGCGTCGGCGAGCAGCTCGGGGCCGAGCTTGTCGGCGGCGGCGAGCTCGTCGGCGATCTCCTTGATCAGGAACAGCTGGTCGACGAACCAGGGGTCGATCTTCGTGGAGTCGAAGACCTCCTGCGGCGTGGCGCCGGCCCGGATGGCCTGCATGACGGTGTTGATGCGGCCGTCGGTGGGGCGCACGGCCTCGCGCAGCAGCTCCGCCTTGTCGCCGGGCTCGCCGGTGAAGGTGAACTGGCTGCCCTTCTTCTCCAGGGACCGCAGGGCCTTCTGGAGGGCCTCGGTGAAGTTCCGGCCGATGGCCATGGCCTCGCCGACCGACTTCATCGTCGTGGTCAGCGTGGAGTCGGCGGACGGGAACTTCTCGAAGGCGAAGCGGGGAGCCTTGACGACGACGTAGTCGAGGGTCGGCTCGAAGGAGGCCGGCGTCTTCTCGGTGATGTCGTTGGGGATCTCGTCCAGCGTGTAGCCGACGGCCAGCCGGGCGGCGATCTTCGCGATCGGGAAGCCGGTGGCCTTCGAGGCGAGCGCGGAGGAACGCGAGACGCGGGGGTTCATCTCGATCACGATGACCCGGCCGTCCTCGGGGTTGACCGCGAACTGGATGTTGCAGCCGCCGGTGTCGACGCCGACCTCACGGATGATCGCGATGCCGACGTCGCGGAGGATCTGGTACTCGCGGTCGGTGAGCGTCATCGCCGGGGCGACGGTGATGGAGTCACCGGTGTGCACGCCCATCGGGTCGAAGTTCTCGATGGAGCAGACGACAACGACGTTGTCGTGCTTGTCGCGCATCAGCTCCAGCTCGTACTCCTTCCAGCCGAGGATGGACTCCTCCAGGAGCACCTCGGTGGTGGGGGACAGGGTCAGGCCCTGGCCGGCGATGCGGCGCAGCTCCTCCTCGTCGTGGGCGAAGCCGGAGCCGGCGCCGCCCATGGTGAAGGAGGGGCGGACGACGACGGGGTAGCCGCCCAGCGTCTCGACGCCCTTGAGGACGTCGTCCATGGAGTGGCAGATCACCGAGCGGGCGGACTCGCCGTGGCCGATCTTGGCGCGGACGGCCTCCACGACCCCCTTGAACAGGTCGCGGTCCTCGCCCTTGTGGATCGCCTCGACGTTGGCGCCGATCAGCTCCACGCCGTACTTCTCCAGCACACCCTGCTCGTGCATGGAGATGGCGGTGTTGAGGGCGGTCTGGCCGCCCAGGGTGGGCAGGAGCGCGTCGGGGCGCTCCTTGGCGATGATCTTCTCCACGAACTCGGGCGTGATCGGCTCGACGTAGGTGGCGTCGGCGATCTCCGGGTCGGTCATGATCGTCGCCGGGTTGGAGTTCACCAGGATGACGCGCAGGCCCTCGGACTTGAGGACGCGGCACGCCTGGGTGCCGGAGTAGTCGAACTCGGCGGCCTGGCCGATGACGATCGGGCCGGAGCCGATGACCAGGACGGACTGGATATCGGTGCGCTTAGGCACGCTCGGCCTCCATCAGGGATACGAAGCGGTCGAAGAGGTACGCGGCGTCGTGCGGGCCGGCGGCCGCCTCGGGGTGGTACTGGACGCTGAAGGCCGGCTGGTCGAGCAGCTGGAGGCCCTCCACCACGTTGTCGTTGAGGCAGACGTGGGAGACCTCGGCGCGGCCGTAGGGGGTGTCGGACACCGTGTCGAGGGGGGCGTCGACGGCGAAGCCGTGGTTGTGCGCGGTGACCTCGACCTTGCCGGTCGTACGGTCCTGCACGGGCTGGTTGATGCCGCGGTGGCCGTACTTGAGCTTGTAGGTGCCGAAGCCGAGCGCGCGGCCGAGGATCTGGTTGCCGAAGCAGATGCCGAACAGGGGCGTCCGGCGCTCCAGGACGGCCCGCATGACGGACACGGGGCCGTCGGCGGTGGCGGGGTCGCCGGGGCCGTTGGAGAAGAACACGCCGTCGGGGTTCACGGCGTACACGTCCTCGGCGGTGGCGGTGGCGGGCAGGACGTGCACCTCGATGCCGCGCTCGGCCATCCGGTGCGGGGTCATGCCCTTGATGCCGAGGTCGACGGCGGCGACGGTGAACTTCTTCTCGCCCATGGCGGGGACGACGTACGCCTCCTTCGTCGCCACCTCGGCGGCCAGGTCGGCGCCCGTCATCTGCGGGGCGTCCTGGACCTTGGCCAGCAGGGTCGCGTCGTCCGCGATCGCCTCGCCGGAGAAGATGCCGACACGCATGGCGCCGCGCTCGCGCAGGTGGCGGGTGAGGGCGCGGGTGTCGATGCCGCTGATGCCGACGACGCCCTGGGCGGCCAGCTCGTCGTCCAGGGTGCGGCGGGAGCGCCAGCTGGACGGGACGCGCGCGGGGTCGCGGACGACGTAGCCGGAGACCCAGATCTTCTTGGACTCGGGGTCCTCGTCGTTGACCCCGGTGTTGCCGACGTGCGGCGCGGTCATCACGACGACCTGGCGGTGGTACGACGGGTCGGTCAGGGTCTCTTGGTAGCCGGTCATGCCGGTGGAGAAGACGGCCTCGCCGAAGGTCTCCCCCACGGCCCCGTAGGCGCGGCCGCGGAAGGTGCGGCCGTCCTCCAGGACGAGTACGGCGGGAACCTTGGTTCCCCTGGTGGAGGTGGTCATCGTGCGGTGCCTTCCGTCGTAGTGATCATGGTGTTCAGGGCATTGACCCAGGTGGTGTGCTCGGCCGCCCGGTCGGAGCGGAAGCCGGAGTCGATCAGGGTGTCGCCGTGCTCCCAGGTGACGACCAGCAGGCCGCCCTCGGCGAGGACCTTGCCCGCGATGCCCTTGTCGAGCCGGGCGCCGCGCAGCCGGCCGGCCGGCACGAAGAAGTCGCGCGCCCCGGGGCGTACGACGTCCAGGCCCTGGTCGGTGAGCGTCAGCTCGACGCGGCTGCGGCTGCCCAGGCCGTGGGCGACGATGCGGTCGAGCCACTGCCCGGCGGTGGTGGACCCGTGGTAGCGGCCGCTCATCGTCAGTCTCGCCTCACCGGGCGCGTCCGGCGCGGCGGGGAGGTCGGGCAGGCCGGACTGGAGGCTGGCGCGCCAGGTCCACCCCTGGCGCATCAGCCAGTAGACGAGGGCGATGAGGAGCAGCAGGCCGGCGACCCAGCCGAGCCGGGCGGCCCAGTCGGTCACCTCGGCGGATTTCTGCTCCGCGGCCAGTTCGATGAGTGTCACGCCAGCTTCCCGTCCATGAGCGTCGCCCGGCCCCGCAGGAAGGTGTGGGTCACACGCCCCGGCAGCTCGCGGCCCTCGTAGGGCGTGTTGCGGCTGCGGGAGGCGAAGCCCGCGGGGTCCACGGCTCCACGGTATGCCGGATCGACCAGGGTGAGGTTGGCGGGCTCACCAGCCGAGACGGGGCGGCCGTGGCCGGTGGCGCGGCCGATCCGGGCGGGCGCGAACGACATGCGGTCGGCGACGCCGGCCCAGTCCAGCAGGCCGGTCTCGACCATCGTGTGCTGGACGACGGACAGCGCGGTCTCCAGGCCCACCATGCCCATGGCGGCGGCTGCCCACTCGCAGTCCTTGTCCTCGTGCGGGTGCGGGGCGTGGTCGGTGGCGACGATGTCGATCGTGCCGTCGGCCAGCGCCTCGCGCAGCGCCATGACGTCGCGCTCGGTGCGCAGCGGCGGGTTGACCTTGTAGACCGGGTTGTACGAGCGGACCAGCTCGTCGGTCAGGAGGAGGTGGTGCGGGGTGACCTCGGCGGTGACGTCGATGCCGCGCGACTTGGCCCAGCGCACGATCTCCACGGACCCGGCGGTCGACAGGTGGCAGATGTGGACGCGGGAGCCGACGTGCTCGGCGAGCAGCACGTCACGGGCGATGATCGACTCCTCCGCGACGGCCGGCCAGCCGCCGAGGCCCAGCTCGGCGGAGACCACGCCCTCGTTCATCTGGGCGCCCTCGGTGAGGCGGGGCTCCTGGGCGTGCTGGGCGACGACGCCGCCGAAGGCCTTCACGTACTCCAGGGCGCGGCGCATGATCACCGCGTCGTCGACGCACTTGCCGTCGTCGGAGAAGACGGTGACGCCGGCCGCGGACTCGTGCATGGCGCCCAGCTCGGCGAGCTTCCTGCCCTCCAGCCCGACGGTGACGGCGCCGATGGGCTGCACGTCGCAGTAGCCGTGCTCCTGGCCGAGCCGGTAGACCTGCTCGACGACGCCGGCGGTGTCGGCGACCGGGAAGGTGTTGGCCATGGCGAACACGGAGGTGTAGCCACCGGTGGCGGCCGCCCGGGTGCCGGTGAGGACCGTCTCGGAGTCCTCGCGGCCAGGTTCGCGCAGGTGGGTGTGGAGGTCGACCAGGCCCGGGAGGAGAATCATCCCCCCGGCCTCGACGACGGTGGCGCCGTCGGCCGGCAGGCCGGTACCCACCCGGGCGACGGTCTCGCCGTCGATCAGGACGTCCTGGGCCTCGCCGCCCAGTACCTTCGCACCGCGGATCAGGGTCTTGCTCATGGTTCTTACTTCTCCTCGGTACGGGTGTGGGCGACGGCGGACTCGTTGCCGCCGAGCAGCAGGTACAGGACGGCCATCCGGATCGAGACGCCGTTGGCGACCTGCTCGACGACCGTGCACCGGCCGGAGTCGGCGACCTCGGCGGTGATCTCCATGCCGCGCACCATCGGGCCGGGGTGCATCACCACGGCGTGCTCGGGCATCTTCGCCATCCGGTCGCCGTCGAGGCCGTAGCGGCGGGAGTACTCGCGCTCGGTGGGGAAGAACGCGGCGTTCATGCGCTCGCGCTGGACGCGCAGCATCATCACGGCGTCGGACTTCGGCAGGGTGCTGTCGAGGTCGTACGACACCTCGCAGGGCCAGTTCCCGACGCCGACCGGGACGAGGGTGGGCGGGGCGACGAGGGTGACCTCGGCGCCGAGGGTGTGCAGCAGGTCCACGTTGGAGCGGGCGACCCGGCTGTGCAGGACGTCCCCGACGATGGTGATCCGCTTGCCGGCCAGGTCCCGGCCGAGCCCGGCGTCCCGGCCGACCAGCCGGCGGCGCATGGTGAAGGCGTCCAGCAGCGCCTGTGTGGGGTGCTGGTGGGTGCCGTCACCGGCGTTGATGACGACGGCGTCGATCCAGCCGGAGGTGGCCAGCCGGTACGGGGCGCCGGAGGCGCCGTGCCGGATGACGACGGCGTCGACGCCCATGGCCTCCAGGGTCTGCGCGGTGTCCTTGAGGGACTCGCCCTTGGACACCGAGGAGCCCTTGGCGCTGAAGTTGATGACGTCGGCGGAGAGGCGCTTCTCGGCGGCCTCGAAGGAGATGCGGGTGCGGGTCGAGTCCTCGAAGAAGAGGTTGACGACGGTGCGGCCGCGCAGGGTGGGCAGCTTCTTGATCGGCCGGTCGGCGACCCGGGCCATCTCCTCGGCGGTGTCGAGGATGAGGACGGCGTCGTCGCGGGTGAGGTCGGCGGCCGAGATGAGGTGACGCATCATCTTGGGGTGTTTCTCCGGTTTTGTGGAGGCAGAGGGCCGAGTGGGGACCTGTGCGGGACAGGCCCGCGGGCATGCGGGCGCGCGGCGGGGCGCACCGTACGAAGGGGTCGTACGGGGGCGCTACCGCTCGCCGGCCGGAGCGGTGGGGGCGGTCTCCCGCACACCGAGCAGCACGGTGTCGCGACCGTCCTCCTCGGAGAGCTGGACCTTGACCGTCTCCCGCAGCGACGTGGGGAGGTTCTTGCCGACGTAGTCGGCGCGGATCGGGAGTTCGCGGTGGCCCCGGTCGACGAGGACCGCGAGCTGGACGGCGCGCGGGCGGCCGATGTCGCCGAGCGCGTCGAGGGCGGCGCGGATGGTGCGGCCGGAGAACAGCACGTCGTCGACGAGGACGACCAGTCGGCCGTCGATGCCGTCGCCGGGGATCTCGGTGCGGGCGAGCGCACGGGCGGGCCGCATCCGCAGGTCGTCCCGGTACATGGTGATGTCGAGCGAGCCGACCGGCGTCGTCCGGCCGGTGATCTGCTCGAGCTTGTCGGCGAGGCGGCGGGCGAGGAAGACGCCGCGCGTGGGAATGCCGAGGAGTACCACGTCGTCGGCGCCCTTGGCGCGCTCGACGATCTCGTGGGCGATACGGGTCAGTACCCGCGCGATGTCGGGGCCCTCGAGGACGGGGCGCGCGGCATCGGACTGCTGAGTGGCGTCCATACGAAACGGACCTCCTTCTCCGCCTCACGGGACGGACCTTAAAGGACGTCGGATTTGCGCCACCCACGGTACCAGGGTCGAGGAGCTGCTCGGATCCGGGCCGGTGAACACCGTCGGTACGGACCATTCGGCTTGACGCAGCCAAGTAACGCTGCGTAACCTCACAGTGAGTTACCAGCCTTCGTCCCGGGAGCTATATGTCCAGCGAATACGCAAAACAGCTAGGGGCCAAGCTCCGTGCCATCCGCACCCAGCAGGGCCTCTCCCTCCACGGTGTGGAGGAGAAGTCCCAGGGCCGCTGGAAGGCCGTGGTGGTCGGTTCGTACGAGCGCGGCGACCGTGCCGTGACCGTGCAGCGCCTCGCCGAGCTGGCCGACTTCTACGGCGTCCCGGTGCAGGAGCTGTTGCCGGGCACCACGCCGGGCGGAGCCGCCGAGCCGCCGCCGAAGCTCGTCCTGGACCTGGAGCGGCTGGCGCACGTCCCCGCGGAGAAGGCGGGCCCGCTGCAGCGCTACGCGGCGACGATCCAGTCGCAGCGCGGTGACTACAACGGCAAGGTGCTGTCCATCCGCCAGGACGACCTGCGCACCCTGGCCGTCATCTACGACCAGTCGCCCTCGGTGCTGACCGAGCAGCTGATCAGCTGGGGCGTGCTGGACGCGGACGCGCGCCGTGCGGTGGCGCACGAAGAGGCCTGACAGCCGCGACCCCCTACAGCAGAAACGTTGCCGCCGGGTGCGGTGGGGAGCCTTCGGGCGTCCCACCGCACCCGGCGGCTCTCTGCTGCCCGGCGCCCCGTGCCGCCCCCTCCGGCGCCCCACGCCGCCGCTCCACGCCGAAGGGCCCGCCGCGCGAGTGCGCTGCGGGCCCTTCGGGCGGAACGGGTCACGGGTCAGTCCCGGCGGAGCCTCGGCTTGAGGTCCTTGAAGCGGGCCAGCAGGCCGTTGACGAACGACGGCGAGTCGTCGGTGGAGAACTCCTTGGCGAGCTGCACCGCCTCGTCGATCACCACGGCGTCCGGCGTGCCGTCCACCCAGACCAGCTCGTAGGCACCGAGGCGCAGGATGTTGCGGTCCACGACCGGCATCCGGTCGAGCGCCCAGCCTTCCGCGTAGGTGGCGATGAGCTCGTCGATCCGGCCGGCGTACTGCGCGTACCCCTCGACGAGCTCCATCGTGTACTCGCCGACCGGCGGCTGCCGGTCGTCGGACCGGGCGTGCCGGACCCAGTCCGCGAGCACCTCCTGCGCGGGCACCCCGCGCTGGTCGGCCTCGAAGAGGATCTGGAAGGCGCGCTTGCGGGCCTTGTTCCGGGCAGCCACGGTTAGCTGTTCACCCGGCCGAGGTAGTCGCTCGTGCGGGTGTCGACCTTGATCTTCTCACCGGTGGTGATGAAGAGCGGGACCTGGATCTGGTGGCCGGTCTCCAGGGTGGCCGGCTTGGTGCCGCCGGTGGAGCGGTCGCCCTGGACGCCCGGCTCGGTCTCCTGGATGGTCAGCTCGACGGCGGCCGGGAGCTCGACGTAGAGCACCTCGCCCTCGTGCGTGGCGACGGTGGCGGTGAAGCCCTCGATCAGGAAGTTCGCGGCGTCGCCGACGGCCGCGCGGGAGACGTGCAGCTGGTCGTACGTCTGCATGTCCATGAAGACGAAGTACTCGCCGTCCATGTACGAGAACTGCATGTCGCGGCGGTCGACGGTGGCCGTCTCGACCTTCACACCGGCGTTGAACGTCTTGTCGACGATCTTGCCGGAGAGCACGTTCTTGAGCTTGGTGCGCACGAAGGCCGGGCCCTTACCGGGCTTGACGTGCTGGAACTCGACCACGGACCAGAGCTGGTCGTTGTCGAGCTTGAGCACCATGCCGTTCTTGAGGTCGTTCGTGGAAGCCACGGTTGCGGAATCTCCTGGACTGACGCTGGTGGACGACCGAGGCGTGGTGCGTCACGCGCTTACAGCGCGAGCAGCTCCTTGGTCGTGATGGTGAGTAGCTCGGGTCCGCCGTCCGCCTCCTGGCGTACGACGAGCGTGTCATCGATCCGGACGCCGCCCCGGCCCGGGAGGTGGACCCCCGGTTCGACGGTGACCGGCACACAAGCGTCCAGTTTACCCATGGCGCCGGGTGCCAACTGCGGGTCCTCCTGGATTTCCAGGCCCACACCGTGTCCGAGGACGGCCGGGACGCACTCCCCGTACCCGGCGCCGTCCAGGATCTGGCGGGCCGCCCGGTCGACGTCGCGGTACGCCCTGCCGGGGGTGAGCGCCTCGCGGGCGGCCCGCTGAGCGGCGAAGACGAGGTCGTACAGCTCGATCTGCCAGTCCGCGGGCGAGGTGCCGATGACGAACGTCCGGCCGATCTCGCAGCGGTAGCCCCGGTAGTTGGCGCCCAGGCAGACGGAGAGGAAATCGCCTTCCTCGACGCGGCGGTCGGAGGGCCGGTGGCCGCCCCGGCCCGCGTTGGGGCCCGTCGCCACGGAGGTGGCGAACGCGGGACCGTCGGCACCGTGGTCCACCAGCCGGCGCTCCAGTTCGAGGGCGAGGTGACGCTCGGTGCGCCCGACGAGGATGGACTCCAGGAGCTCGCCGAGCGCCTGGTCGGTGATCTCCGCCGCGATCCGCAGGCAGGTGATCTCGTCCTCGTCCTTGACGATCCGCTCCTGCTCGATCGCGGTGCCCAGGTCCGCCAGGCGCACCCGCGGAGCCGCCGAGCCCATCGCCCGGTGGCGGGCCACGCTCAGATGGTGCTCCTCGACGGCCAGCACGTCGGCCCCCTCCCCGCGGGCGAGGTCGACCGCCGCGACCGCCGGGTCGGTTCCGGCAGCGGGCAGCACGACGAGCCGCAGCGACTCGTCGATGCGCCCCTCCACGGGATCGCCGGTCGGCGTGCGGGGGCACAGCAGGACGTCGTCGCCCGCGCCCAGCAGCAGGACGGCACCCGGGGGCGCGCCGCCCGCGAGATACCGGACATTGGCGGGGCGGGAGACCAGGGCCGCCGCAGAGCCGGACGCCGCGCACCGGTCGCGCAGCCGCCCTCGGCGGTCCGCAAACACCTCTGACATGCCCCGAGCCTACGAGCGCCCGCGCCGCTCGGCAGGTCGGGCGGGACCGACCGGGGCGCCGGCGGTGCCACACGGGCGGACGAACGCCGGTGGTCAACCGAGAAAATCGGGGTATCCGGCGGATCGGACACATTGTTCACGGTTCGAAGGAGTCGCCCATGCCGGCCAGCACTGCCACCACGACCACCGACGTCGTCGAGCTGATCCTGAGCGATCACCGCAAGATGGAGGAGCTGTTCCGGGCGATGCGGAACGTCGAGGCCGACCGGGCGAAGGCGCTCCAGGAGTTCGCCGCCCTGCTCGTGGCGCACGCCTCGGCGGAGGAGAGCGAGGTCTACCCCGCGCTGCGGCGGTACAAGAACGTGGACGACGAGGACGTCGAGCACAGCGTGCACGAGCACGAGGAGGGCAACGAGGCCCTCCTGGCGCTGCTCGAGGTCGAGGACGTCGGCTCCGAGGAGTGGGACGAGAAGCTCGAGGAGCTGGTCACGGCGGTGAACCACCACGCGGACGAGGAGGAGCGGACCCTCCTCAACGACGCGCGCGAGAACGTCTCGGACGAACGCCGGGCCGAGCTGGGCGCGGCGTTCGCGGAAGCCCGCGCGCGGGAGCTGAAGGCCGACTGCGGCCGGCTGGAGAACGTGCGCCGGCTGGTGGAGTCGTCCTCCGACTGAGCGCGGCAGGCGACGCGCGGCGAACCGCCCGGACGGGTCCGTCCGGGCGGTTCGCCGTTTCCCGCGCGGCCGGCGGGCCGGGCTAGAAGGACGGCGGACTGGCTATGGCGCGGGCGAGGACGTCGTCCAGGACGCGGGCGGTGGTCTCCACGTCGTACGCGGAGTTGTCGATGATCGGCAGACCCGAGCCGTACCACCCGGCCATCCGGCCGTGGATGCCGGCGACCTCCTCGTCCGACAGACGGCGGTTGCCGGTGCGCTCGGCGTTGCGCTCCAGGACGATCTCCAGGCCCGGGAGGAGCACCACGGGGAGCAGACCCGGCCCGACGTGCCGCTTCCAGCCGCCGAGGCCGACCACGGGGCGGTCGGGGAAGACGGCGTCGTCGAGGATGCAGGAGATGCCGTTGGCGAGGAAGTTCCGCGCGGCGAAACCGCAGGTGCGGCGGGCCAGCCGGTACTGGGCCTCGGACCGGTCGTTCCAGCCGTCCTGGGGGTCGGCGAAGCCGGCGCAGACCCATTCGCGCACGTCGTCGAGGCTGATGTGCGCGGTCGGGACGCGGCGGTTGTTCGCCCAGTGCCGGGCCACGGTCGTCTTGCCCGCACCGGCTGGGCCGATGAGCAGCACGGCCAGGGTGGCGGTGCCCGTGCCGGTCGCGGCGCCGTGGCCGGCGGGCGGCGGCGGGGCCGGGGCGGCGACCGGGGTGCCGGGCGGGAGGTGGACGTGGCCCGTGGTGTCGGCCGGCGGCACGGGGGGCCCGGACCAGCCCGGGGCGGGCGGGTGCGCCGGAGCGGCCCCCGTCGGGGGTGCGGCCGTGGGCGGGGCGGGCGGCCCCTGGGGCGGCGGCGGGCCCGGGTGATGGGCGGCGGCCTGGGTCGTCCATCCGGTGGCTGCGTGCCCCGGCTGGTGGGGCGGCGGCAGCGGAGCCCCCACTGCGTGCTGCATCCGGTGCCACTCCGTCTCGTGCGACTGACGCTGATCGGGCGCCCGTTCGGGTCGTCCGTTACCGAACCGTACCCTCCCCGGCCGCTGTTGGGTGAAACGGCCGGGGACGGTGGGACGTGCCCGGTCAGTCGGTGAGCTCGTCGGCGAGGGCGCGCAGGGCGAGACGGTAGGACCCGATACCGAAGCCCGCGACGGTGCCGGTGGCGACCGCCGCCACCACGGAGGTGTGCCGGAACTCCTCACGCGCGTACGGGTTGGAGATGTGCACCTCGATGAGGGGAGCGGTGCGCTGGGCTGCCGCGTCCCTCATCCCGTACGAGTAGTGGGTGAAGGCGCCCGGGTTGAGGACCACCGGGAGCGAGCCGTCGGCCGCCTCGTGCAGCCAGCGGATCAGCTCGCCCTCGTCGTTCGTCTCGCGTACGTCGACGTCGAAGCCCAGCTCGGCGCCGAGCGCCTCGCAGGTGTCCACCAGCCCGGCGTAGGACGTCGCGCCGTACACGTCGGGCTCCCGCGAACCGAGCCGGCCGAGGTTGGGGCCGTTGAGTACGAGCACCCTGCGGGTCATGCGGAGACCTCACCGTACGCGGCGGTGAGGACCGCCGGGTCCGGGCCTTCGAGGACCGTCGGCCTGGCCAGGCCGTCGAGGACGATGAACCGCAGCAGGTCGCCGCGGGACTTCTTGTCGACCTTCATGGTCTCCAGGAGCTTGGGCCACTGGTCGCCGCGGTAGGTGAGGGGCAGCCCGACGGACTCCAGGACGGCGCGGTGCCGGTCGGCGGTGGCGTCGTCGAGCCGGCCGGCGAGGCGGCCGAGTTCGGCGGCGAAGACCATGCCGACGGACACGGCGGCGCCGTGGCGCCACTTGTAGCGCTCGTTCTTCTCGATGGCGTGGGCGAGGGTGTGCCCGTAGTTGAGGATCTCGCGGAGGCCGGATTCCTTGAGGTCGGACGAGACGACGTCCGCCTTCACCCGGATCGAGCGCTCGATGAGCTCGGCGGTGTGCGGCCCCCCGGGTGTCCGGGCCGCGGCCGGGTCCGCCTCGATCAGGTCCAGGATCACCGGGTCGGCGATGAAGCCGGCCTTGATGATCTCGGCCAGGCCGCTGACGTAGTCGTGCACCGGCAGCGAGTCCAGCGCGGCGAGGTCGCACAGGACACCGGCCGGCGGGTGGAAGGCGCCCACGAGGTTCTTGCCCTCGGCGGTGTTGATGCCGGTCTTGCCGCCGACGGCCGCGTCGACCATCGCCAGGACGGTGGTGGGCACGGCGACCCAGCGCACGCCGCGCAGCCAGGTGGCCGCCACGAATCCGGCGAGGTCGGTGGTGGCACCGCCGCCCACGCCGACGATGACGTCGGTACGGGTGAAACCGGTCTGGCCGAGCGCCTTCCAGCAGTACGCCGCGACCTCGGCCGTCTTGGCCTCCTCGGCGTTGGGCACCTGGATGGCGACCGCCTCGTACCCCTGGTCGGCGAGGTCGGCGCGCAGTGCCTCACCGGTCTCGGCGAGCGCCTCCGGGTGGATCACGGCGACGCGCTTGGCCTTCGGGCCGATGGTGCCGGCGAGTTCGCCGAGCAGCCGCCGGCCGACCAGCACCTCGTACGGGTCGGTGCCGGCCGTGCCGCCGACCTGGATGCGGGTCACTGCTTGGTCAGTCACTTCTGAAGCTCCAGTGCGTCGAGGACCGCCTCGGCGACCTCTTCGGGGGTCTTGTCGTCGGTGGCCACGACCACGCGGGCGACGTCGGTGTACAGGTGGCGCCGGGCCTCCATCAGCTCACGCCACTGGCGGCGCGGGTTGACGGCGAGCAGCGGGCGGGCGGTGTTCAGGCCGACGCGGCGGACCGCCTCCTCGACGTCCATCGACAGGTAGACGACCGGCCGGCCGGCGAGCAGCTCGCGGGTGCCGGCGTCGAGGACGGCGCCGCCGCCGAGGGCGAGGACGCCGGTGTGTCCGGCGACGGCGGCCCGGACGGCCTCGCGTTCGAGGGCGCGGAAGTGCTCCTCGCCGTCCTCGATGAAGATGTCGGAGATCTCGCGTCCCTCGGCGGCCACGATGTCCGCGTCGGTGTCCCGGTAGGGCGCGCCGAGCCGCTCGGCGAGGAGCGCGCCCACGGTGGACTTGCCGGAGCCCATCGGCCCGACCAGGACGATCAGCGGGCCGTCGCTCACCGGATGTGGAGGTTGTCGAGGTACGAGCGGACGTTGCGGCGGGTCTCCGCCACACTGTCGCCGCCGAACTTCTCGGCGACCGCGTCGGCGAGGACGAGGGCCACCATGGCCTCAGCGACGATGCCGGCGGCCGGGACCGCGCAGACGTCGGAACGCTGGTGGTGCGCGGCGGCGGCCTCGCCGGTGACGACGTCGACGGTCTTGAGCGCCCGGGGCACGGTCGCGATGGGCTTCATGGCGGCGCGTACGCGCAGCAGCTCGCCCGTCGTGAGACCGCCCTCCGTGCCGCCGGAGCGGCCCGAGGTGCGCTTGATGCCCTCGCCGGTGGCGACGATCTCGTCGTGCGCCTGGGAGCCGGGGACCCGGGCCAGGTCGAAGCCGTCGCCGACCTCGACGCCCTTGATGGCCTGGATGCCCATGAGGGCGGCGGCCAGGCGGGCGTCCAGGCGCCGGTCCCAGTGGACGTGGGAGCCGAGGCCCACGGGCACGCCGTAGGCGAGGACCTCGACGACGCCGCCGAGGGTGTCGCCGTCCTTGTGGGCCTGGTCGATCTCGGCGACCATCGCCTTCGACGCGTCGGCGTCCAGGCAGCGCACCGGGTCGGCGTCCAGCTTCTCCACGTCGGCCGGGGCCGGGTACACGCCGTACGGCGCCCTGGCGGCGGCCAGCTCGACGACGTGGGACACGATCTCGATGCCGGCCGTCTCCTTGAGGTACGAGCGGGCGACGGCGCCCAGCGCGACGCGGGCGGCGGTCTCGCGGGCGCTGGCCCGCTCCAGGACCGGCCGGGCCTCGTCGAAGCCGTACTTCTGCATCCCGGCCAGGTCGGCGTGACCGGGGCGCGGCCGGGTCAGCGGGGCGTTGCGGGCCAGTTCGGCGAGCTCGGCCGGGTCGACCGGGTCGGCCGCCATGACCTTCTCCCACTTGGGCCACTCGGTGTTGCCGACCATCACGGCCACGGGCGAGCCCATGGTCAGGCCGTGCCGTACGCCGCCGAGGAAGGTCACCTCGTCGCGTTCGAACTTCATGCGCGCACCGCGCCCATAGCCGAGCCGCCGACGGGCCAGGTGGTCCGCCACCATCTCCGTGGTGATCGGGACACCGGCGGGAAGACCCTCCAGCGTCGCCACCAGTGCGGGGCCGTGCGACTCCCCCGCGGTCAGCCAGCGCAACCTGCTCAACGGTGCTCCTCATGCTCGCGCCTCGACTGCGACGGCGCGACCGGGTGCGCGGCCCTGGCCCGCCTCCCCTGATCCTCCCACGTCCACGGCCCGCACCGGTGTCCGGTCCAGAACGCGGACGCCCCGTCCGTCAGGCGGACAGCCCTGAGAGCGCGCCGGTGACGGGCGGGCGGAGCCGGCCGGGGGCGGACGAGTCGGAGCCGGCCGGGCGGACGAGTCGTAGCCGGTCAGGAGTGGGCCGGCGGGGCCTGACCGGCGGCGAGGGCCCGCTCCCCGGCGGCCCTCATCGCCGCCATGGGCGCGGGCGTCCGGCCGGTCATCCGCTCCACCTGGAGGACGGCCTGGTGGACGAGCAGGTCGAGCCCCCCGACGACGACGCCGCCGCGCGCCGACCAGGCGGCCGCCAGGGCGGTGGGCCACGGGTCGTACAGCACGTCGAACAGGGTGCCGGGCCGGTCGGGGACGCCGGCGGCGAGCGCGTCGGTCGTCCCGGCGGGCGTAGTGGCGACGACGAGCGGCGCCCGCAGCCCCTCGGCCGCCCTCTCCCAGCCGGCGGTACGGACCCGGACGCCGAGCCGCTCGCCCCAGCCGCGCATCTCCTCGGCGCGCGCCTCGCTGCGCACGTACGCGGTGACCGGCCCCGTGCACAGGTGGGACAGCGCGGCGAGCGCGGAGGATGCGGTGGCTCCCGCGCCGAGTACGGCGGCGCTGTCCACCGTCTCCACGCCCCGCTCGCGCAGCGCGGCGATCATGCCGGGGATGTCGGTGTTGTCGCCGACGCGGCGGCCTTCCTCCGTGAGGACGACCGTGTTGACCGCCTCGACGGAGGCGGCCGTCGCGGTGACCTCGTCGAGCAGCGGGATGACCGCCCGCTTGAGCGGCATGGTCAGCGACAGGCCGGCCCAGGACGCGTCCAGCCCCTCCAGGAACGCGGGGAGCCGCGCCTCGTCCACCTCGTACCGGTCGTACGACCAGTCGGTGAGGCCGAGCTCCGCGTAGGCGGCCCGGTGCAGGACCGGGGAGAGCGAGTGGGCGATCGGCGACCCGAGTACGGCGGCGCGCTTCACAGTGCTCACTGCCCGGATTTCTCCCGTTCCTTTTCGTACTGCTCCACGTTCCGGTTGTGCTCCTCGTTCGTCACCGAGAACACCGTCTTGTCCTCGTTGATCGAGACGAAGTAGTACCAGGGGCCGGGTGTCGGATTGAGCGCGGACTTGATGGCGTCGACACCGGGATTGCTGATCGGACCGGGCGTCAGGCCCTTGATGTCGTACGTGTTGTACGGGTCGTCGATCTTCCGCAGATCCGCCACCGTACCGACGTCAAGGGTGCTTTCTTCCTTGATGTAGTTGATGGTGGAGTCGAATTCGAGTCGCCCGACCGTCTCGATGTTGTTCGGCTTGAGACGGTTGTAGACGACGCGTGACACCTTGTCGAAGTCGTGCTTGTACTTGCCCTCGACCTGCACCATGCTCGCGACGGTCAGGAGCTCCCAAGGGCTTCGCAGCCCCAGCGACTTGGCCTTCGTCTCGATGTCGAGTCTGCCGTATTCGGCGTTCGCCCGGGCGACCATCCTCTTGAGGACGTCCTCCGGCTTCGCCCCCTTCGCCACCGGATAGCTGGCCGGGAAGAGGAAGCCTTCCAGCGGGTCCTTCAGATCGGGGTGGCCGGTGGCCCAGGCCGGCAGCCCGAGCGTGTTCGCCTTCGCCTTGGCGACCGATCTCGTCGTTCCCGGTTTCAGCTCCAGCTTTTTGTCGATCTGCGCGTAGATGTACGCGCTCCGCTTTCCTTCGGGAATGGTGAGCGCGTTCCGGTTCTCCGGATCGAGCATCGCCTCGACGGCACTGGCGGCGGACATGCCCTTCTTGAGCGTGTAGACGCCGTCCTGGATGCTCTTGCCGTTCGGGTTCTGCTCCTGCGCGGAGACGAAGGCGCCCTGGCTCTTGACCACGCCGTTCTCCACGAGCAGGGCGGCGATCTCGTACCCACCGGCGCCCTTGGGGACCTCCACCTGGACGGTCTCGTTCGTACCGTCGCCGACGAAGTCGGGCGCCTCGCCGAACCGGCCCTGCCAGAACTGGTAGCCGAAGTACGCGACGCCGCTCGCGCCGCCCGCCATGACCACGGCCACGACCAGGCAGGCCAGGCCGTTGCGGCTCTTCTTCTTTTTCTTCTTCTGCTTGCCGCCCCGGCGGCCCTGACCCCCGCCGCGCCTCGACGCGCCCGGCTCGTCGCCGTCGCCGTCGCCGTCGTCAAGATCGCCGTCCGAGAAGAAGGGGTGGCTCTCCTCCTCCGGCTCCTCGCGCGGCGGCTCCTGCTCCGGCTGCGGGTCGGTCTCGCGCCGCCGCCGGCCGGGGGGCCGCGGCGGCGGGTACGCCTCGGGGGTGCCGTACAGGTCGGGGCCCTGGGCCCCGTACGGGTCGGCGGGGGCATGGGCCCCGTAGGGCATCGCCGCGTGCTGACCGGTGTCCCAGGTGCCGTTGTCGTACGGCTGCCCGGCGTAGGTCGGCTGGGGATAACCCTGCTGGGGCGGGACCTGGTGGTGAGGGTCGGGCGCGGCCTGATGGTCGTGCCCGCCCTGGTGCTGCTGGTCGCCGTGACCCTGCGGGTCGCCGTGTCCCTGCTGCGGCTGCTGCTGGTACGGGTCCTGCTGGTTCCCGTACGGCGCCTGCTGCCCGTACTGCGTCTGCTGGTAGTAGGCCTGCTGACCTTCCCACCCCTGGTGCCCGTACGCCGGGTCCTCGGGGTGCCACGGTTCGGAGCCGGGGCCCCGGCCATACTCAGTCATCGATCCCCAAACAGCCGCGAGGCGTCCGGACGATCCGCCTCTACGTCGCGCGGCGGCTGTTCGAACGCCACCGCATCGCGCGGAACGTTACCGTATCGCGATCAGATGACCACTTCGACGCTCTCTCCGGGCGGATTACCTGATACCCGTTCGGACTCAAGAGCGTTCTGAAGGATGATCACAGCGGCTGCCTGATCGATGACAGAGCGACCTTTTTTGGACTTCACGCCCGACGCGCGCAGTCCCTGACCGGCCGTCACTGTGGTCATCCTCTCGTCCACGAGCCGGACCGGGACCGGAGCGACGGCGCGGGCGAACTCCTGCACGAAGGCGCGGACCTTGGCCGCGGCCGGGCCCTCGCCCCCACTGAGGGAGCGAGGGAGCCCGACGACGATCTCGATCGGTTCGTACTCCTCGGCGATCTGCCGCAACCGCCGGTGGGCGGCCGGGACGTCACGTCCCGGCACCGTCTCCACCGGGGTGGCGAGCACCCCGTCGGGGTCGCACGAGGCGACCCCGATCCGGGCGTCCCCGACGTCGATCGCGAGCCTGCGGCCCCGTCTCATCAGACGGTGTCCGCGACGAGCCGCTCGACGGCGCCGATGGCCTCGCCGATGGCCTCCGGGTTCTGGCCGCCGCCCTGGGCGACGTCCGGCTTGCCGCCACCGCCGCCGCCGAGGGTCTTGGCGGCGGTACGAACCAGCTCGCCGGCCTTGAGGCCCCGCTCACGGGCGGCCTCGTTGGTGGCGATGACCGTCAGCGGACGGCCGTTGGCGGCGGTGAACAGGGCGACGACGGTGGGGCGGTCGCCCGGCATGCGGCCACGCACGTCCAGGACCAGCCTGCGCAGGTCGTCGGCGGACGTGCCGTCCGGCACCCGGCCGGTCACCAGCGCCACGCCCCGGACGTCCTGGGCGCCCTGGGCGAGGCCGGCGGCGGCCTGGAGCACCTTCTCGGCGCGGAACTTCTCGATCTCCTTCTCGGCGTCCTTCAGCTTGGCGAGCATGCCGGAGATCTTCTCGGGAAGCTCCTCGGGACGGCCCTTGACCAGCTCCTGGAGCTGGGCGACGACCGTGTGCTCCTTGGCCAGGAAGTTGTACGCGTCGACGCCGACGAGGGCCTCGATGCGGCGCACACCCGAGCCGATCGACGACTCGCCGAGCAGCTTCACCAGACCCAGCTGGGCGGTGTTGTGGACGTGCGTACCGCCGCACAGCTCCTTGGAGAAGTCGCCGATGGTGACCACGCGGACCTTCTCGCCGTACTTCTCGCCGAACTCGGCGATGGCGCCCTGCCGCTTGGCCTCGTCGATCGGCATGACCTCGGCGTGCACGTCCAGCTCGCGGGCCAGCACCTCGTTGATCTTCTGCTCGACGTCGGTCATGACCGTCTGCGGCACGGCGGACGGCGAGCCGAAGTCGAACCGGAAGCGACCGGGCTGGTTCTCCGAACCGGCCTGGGCGGCCGTCGGGCCGAGGGCGTCGCGCAGCGCCTGGTGGGTGAGGTGGGTGGCGCTGTGGGCGCGGGCGATGGCCCGGCGGCGCCGGACGTCGATCGTGGCGTACGCCGTGGCGCCCACGGTCACCTCGCCGACCTGGACCGACCCCTTGTGCACGGAGACACCCGGAACCGGCTGCTGGACGTCGCGCACCTCGATGACGGCGCCGCTGTGCAGCCTGATGCGGCCGGTGTCGGCGATCTGGCCGCCGCCCTCGGCGTAGAACGGCGTCCGGTCGAGAACGACCTCGATCTCGTCGCCCTCCGTGGCGGCCGGCGAGGGCACCCCGTTCACCAGCAGGCCGACGACGGTGGTCTCGCCCTCGGTGTTGGTGTAGCCCACGAACTCGGTGGCGCCGGAGGTGTCGGCGATCTCCCGGTAGGCGGAGACGTCGGCGTGGCCGGTCTTCTTGGCCCGGGCGTCGGCCTTGGCGCGCTCCCGCTGCTCCTTCATCAGGCGGCGGAAGCCGTCCTCGTCCACCGAGAGGCCCTGCTCGGCGGCCATCTCCAGGGTGAGGTCGATCGGGAAGCCCCAGGTGTCGTGGAGCAGGAACGCCTTGTCGCCGGAGAGGACCGTGCCACCGGCGGCCTTGGTCTCGGTGACGGCGCTGTCGAGGATGTTGGTGCCGCCCTTGAGGGCCTTGAGGAAGGCGGCCTCCTCGGCGAGGGCCACGGTCTCGATGCGCTTGCGGTCGGTCTCCAGCTCCGGGTACTGCTCGCCCATCGTCCGGATGACGGTGTCGACGAGCTCGCCGACGACCGGGCCGGTGGCGCCGAGCAGACGCATGTTGCGCACGGCCCGGCGCATGATGCGGCGCAGCACGTAGCCGCGGCCCTCGTTGCCGGGGGTGACACCGTCGCCGATGAGCATCACGGAGGTGCGCATGTGGTCGGCGACCACGCGCAGCGAGACGTCGCTGTCGTGGGCGGCACCGTACTGGACACCGGTGAGGGCGGTGGCCTTGTCGATGACGACCTTCAGGGTGTCGGTCTCGTACATGTTCCGTACGCCCTGGAGGATCATCGCCAGGCGCTCCAGACCGAGGCCCGTGTCGATGTTCTTGCTCGGCAGGTCACCGAGGATCTCGAAGTCCTCCTTGCCGGTGCCCTGGCCGCGCTCGTACTGCATGAAGACCAGGTTCCAGATCTCCACGTACCGCTCGTCGTTGACGGCCGGGCCGCCCTCGACGCCGAACTCGGGGCCGCGGTCGTAGTTGATCTCGGAGCAGGGGCCGCAGGGGCCGGGGACGCCCATGGACCAGAAGTTGTCCTTCTTGCCCAGGCGCTGGATGCGCTCGGCCGGGACGCCCACGACGTCCCGCCAGATCTGCTCGGCCTCGTCGTCGTCCTGGTAGACGGTGATCCAGAGCTTCTCGGGCTCCAGGCCGTAACCACCGTGCTCGACGGAGCCGGTGAGCAGCTCCCAGGCGAGCTTGATGGCGCCTTCCTTGAAGTAGTCGCCGAAGGAGAAGTTGCCGCACATCTGGAAGAACGTGCCGTGGCGGGTGGTCTTGCCCACCTCTTCGATGTCCGGCGTGCGCACGCACTTCTGGACGCTGGAGGCGCGGGTGTAGGGCGGCTTCTCCTCGCCTAGGAAGAAGGGCTTGAACGGCACCATGCCGGCGTTGACCAGGAGCAGAGTCGGGTCGTCCGCGATGAGCGACGCCGAAGGGACGACGGTGTGCCCGCGCTCCTCGAAGAAGCTCAGCCAGCGGCGGCGGATTTCAGCCGACTCCATCAGTGGTCCTCATTCCGGTTGTACGAGTGGTTGTCGGTGTACGGAGGGCGGGCACCGTCCAGGGGGACCGCGCGGCGCGGCGCCGGCAGCGCCGGGTCGTCGGCGGGCGCCTCGATGCCCAGCGCCTCACCCAGTTCGGCCTCGCGCTGGAGCATGCCCGCCCGGACGTCGAGCGCGAACTCCTTGAGCCGGTGGCCGGCCTCGACCGCCTTGTCGGCGGCCTGGGCGGCGAGGCTCTCGGGGGTCAGCTGCTTGAGCTTGCGGTTGACCTTGGTGGTGGCCCACACGCCGGCTGCGGCGCCCGCGGTGAACCAGAAAGCTCGGCGGAACATCCCTTGCGTCAGCCCTTCCGCTTCCGGCCCCTGGCTCCCGGCACCGTACGGCCGACGATCACCGTACGCCGGGGCTGCTCGGCCGGCCTGTCGTTCTTGTTCCGGCTCATCGCCCGGCGCACGCCGTAGCCGAACGCCGCGACCTTGACGAGTGGTCCGCCGAAGGTGGAGGCGACCGTCGTGGAGAGCGCGGAGGCGTTGGAGGTGACTTCCTGGACGTCCGACGCGATGGCGTCGACCCGGTCGAGCTGCGTCTGCGCGGAGCGCACCGTCGCGGAGGCGTCTGCCAGCAGCGGGACCGCCTGCTCGGTCACCTCGGCCACGAGCCGGGTGGTCGCCCTGAGCGTCTGGGCCAGCCTCACCAGCACCACGGCCAGGAAGGAGACCAGGATCGCCCAGAAGACGGCCACGAGAATCCCGGCAACCTCTCCACCGGTCACTGCGCACCGCTCTCTGCTCGTCGGTCGTCGGTCGTCGCATGTCGGACGCCTCGAAAAGTCGTCCTCCGAGCCTATCGCGCCGACGCTCGCTCGCCGTACCGCATTAGGGGCGGGCGGAGCCGGAGTTGTGCGGTCCGATTGTACGGAGTGCACCCGCGCAAGTACGCTCCGTGTCTCATGCGACGCTGCAATCCGAGCAATCTGCCCGCGGAGCTGAACCGGTTCGTCGGGCGCGACGACGAGATCGGCGAACTGCGGAGGCTGCTCACCCGGTTCCGGCTCGTCACGGTGGTCGGCGTGGGAGGGGTGGGAAAGTCGCGGCTGGTGCTGCGCACCGCCGCCGCCACGGAGAAACGCTACTGCGACGGGGCCCGGCTGGCGGAGCTGGCGCCGCTGCGCGACCCGGGCCTGCTGGAGCAGGCGCTGCTGGACGCGCTCGGCCTGACGGACCACACGCGGCGCCCGCCGCGCGAGGTCCTGGCCGAGCACCTGGCCGGCCGCCGGATGCTGCTGGTCCTCGACGGTTTCGAACACCTGGTGGACGACTGCGCGGACCTGGTGCGGGAGTTGCTGCGCCGCTCCCCCGGGCTGACCGTGCTGGCCGCGGCCCGGTGTCCGCTGCGGCTGGACGGCGAGGCCGTGCTGCCGCTGGCGCCACTGCCCGACGACGACGCCGTGCGGCTGTTCACCGACCGGGCCGCCGCGGTGCTGCCTGACGCCCGCGCGGTGGGCGGCGGCCCGGCGGACGGCTGGCCGGCGGACGGCGGTTCGGTGCGGGAGCTGTGCCGGCGCCTCGACGGGATCCCGCTGGCCCTGGAACTGGCCGCCGGCCGGCTGCCCGTGCTCACCGTGGAGCAGATGCTGCACCGGCTCGACGACCGGTTCCGGCTGCTGACCGGCGGTACGCGCGGCGCGCTGCCCCGGCACCGGACACTGCGGACGGCCATCGGCTGGAGCCACGAGCTGTGCACGCCCCGGGAACGGCTGCTGTGGGCGCGCCTGTCGGTGTTCCCCGGCCCTTTCGACCTGGAGGCGGTCGAGTACGTGTGCGGCGGCCCGGACCTGCCGGCCGACCAGGTGCTGGACGCCGTCGCCGGGCTGGTGGACCGGTCCGTACTGCTCCGCGAGGAGACGCCCGCGGGCGTGCGCCACCGGATGCTGGACACGGTGCGGGCGTACGGGGCGGAGTGGCTGGCGGCGCTGGGCGACGAGGAGCGCATGCGGCGGCGGCACCGCGACTGGTACATGGGGCTGGCCACCTGGTGCGAGCTGGAGTGGTTCAGCCCGCGCCAGGCCGAGGTGGCCGCCTGCGCCGACAGCGCGCTGCCCCATCTGCGGGCGGCCCTGGAGCTGTGCCTGGAGGACCCGGACGAGGCCCACCTGGCGCAGCACCTCGCCGCGACGCTGTGGTTCTGCTGGGTCGGCTGCGGGCGGCTGGCGGAGGGGCGGCACTGGCTGGACCGGGCGGTGGCCGCGGACCGGGGTCATGACGAGGCCCGGCTGCGGGCGCTGTGGGTGCTGGGGTACGTGGCGATCCTCCAGGGCGACGACACGGCGGCACTGGCGGCGCTGTACGCGTGCCGGGAGGGCGCCGCCCGTACGGGAGACGCGCTGGCGGCCGCGTACACGACCCACCGGCTGGGCTGCCTGGCGCTCCTGTCGGACGACATGCCGCGCGCCGAGGAACTGCTGACGCGGGCGCTGGCCGCGTACCGCGAGCTGGGCGAGCTGAACAGCCAGGTGCTGATGGGCCAGGTCGAGCTGGCGATGGCGAAGGTATTCCTGGGCGCCCCGGAGACGGCCGTGGCGCTGTGCCAGGAGGTGCGGGAGGTGTGCGAGGACCGGGGCGAGCTGTGGACGCGGGCGTACGCGCTGTACGTGCTGGCGTACTCGGCCTGGACGCGGGGCGCGTACGGCGAGGCCAGGGAGCTGCTGGGCGAGTGCATCGCCATCGACCACGCGTTCCGGGACCTGGTCGGGCTGGTGCTGGCCGTCGAGCTGCTGGCGCTGGTGACGGCGGCGGAGGGCGACCCGGCGGAGGCGGCGGTGCTCCAGGGCGCGGCGGCGCCGATGTGGGAGGCGGTCGGCCTGCCGCTGTTCGGCTCCGGTTACTTCAGCGCGCCCCGGGCGCTGTGCGAGCAGCGGGCCGGCGAGGAGCTGGGCGCCGAGCGCTTCGGGTCGTGTCTGGCGGAGGGCGGCGCGCTCCCGCTGGACGCGGCGGTGGCGCGGGCGCTGTCGGGGCCGCCGCCGGCCCCGGTGCCTCCGGGGCGGTTGCCTCCGGGGCGGACGCGGCCGAGGTGAGGGGGCGGGGCGCCGGCGGGAACGCGAAAGCCCGCCGCTCCCCGGAGGGAACGGCGGGCTCGACAACCGCGTGAGTGACGCCTGGATCAGCGGGCGTAGTACTCGACGACCAGCTGCTCGTCGCAGATGACCGGGATTTCCTTGCGGTTCGGCTCGCGGTCGAGGCGGAAGGCCAGGGCCTTCAGGTTGACCTGCAGGTAGCGGGGGGTCTCACCGTCGGGGGCGAAGCCGCCCTCACGCGCGACCTGGAACAGGCTCTTGTTGCGGCTGCGCTCGCGGACCATCACGACGTCGTCGGGGCGGACGCGGAACGACGGCTTGTCGACCTTGCCACCGTTGACCTCGATGTGGCCGTGAACGACCATCTGGCGGGCCTGGTAGATGGTGCGGGCGATGCCCGAACGCAGGACCAGGGCGTCGAGACGGCGCTCGAGCTCGACGACCAGCGCCTCGCCCGTCTTGCCCTCGGCCTTCTTGGCGCGGTCGTAGGCGCGCGCCATCTGGCGCTCGCTGATGTCGTACTGCGCGCGCAGACGCTGCTTCTCGAGCAGGCGGACCTTGTAGTCCGAGTTCTGCTTGCGGCCACGGCCGTGCTCGCCCGGCGGGTAGGGGCGGGCCTCGAAGTACTTGACGGCCTTCGGCGTCAGCGCGATACCGAGCGCACGGGACTTCTTGACCTTGGGACGCGACTGGTTAGGCACGTTCTCCAGACCTCCGAATTAGGTTAGGTTAGGCTTACCTTAATCAAGGAGATCGCATGTCGAGCCCTGGGAACACCACGCGCGTCACAGACAGCAGCACAAAGAGCGATGCTCGCGCTTCGCGGAGCATCGATGTGACGGAGGTCCGATCAGCTCATGGTCAGCCGCGTCCCAGCGGGCCTGAAATCGCGCGGATGCCGTCAGCAGCCGAGCGCACACGAACTCTCGTACAGAGTACATGCTCCGCGGTGCTCATCCTCCCGGGGGCCGACGGGGCCCGTCCGGAGGAGCTGATGCCGCGGGCGCGGCTCGTGGGCACGGACGGCGAGGTCTACCTGCTGTACCCCGCCGACGCCCCGGCCGTGCGGGCCGCCACGCACGCGCAGGACGACGAACTGCCCGCCGTGCTGGAGCTCACCGATGTCGCCCCGGTCGCCGTCCCCCACCGTATCCGCGGCCGGGCGTGGCTCTCCGGGTGGCTCACCCGCGCCCCGGGCATCGCCGAACCCGGGTACATGATGCTGCGCCTGGAGGTCGGGGAGGTGTACCTCGACGACCTGTGGGGCGACGCGGCGGTGGGCCCCGCCGAGTTCGCCGAGGCCCTGCCGGACCCGCTCACCGCGCACGAGACCGAGCTGCTCCAGCACCTCGCCGCCGCGCACGACGACCGTGTGCAGGGGCTGAGCGGTCTGCTCGGACACCGGGCCGGCGTACGGAGCGTGGTGCCGCTGGCACTGGACCGCTTCGGGCTGCGCGTGCGGTGCCGGGACGCGTCGGGGCGGTTCTTCGACGCGCGCTTCGACTTCCCCGAGCCCGTGGGGGACGTCCATGGACTGCGGCGGGTGATGCGCGCGCTGTTCGAAGCGGCCGGCTAGGCCGATCCCTCGCCCCGCAGCCGCTCGCGCACCTTCTCCACCACGTCCGCGTACCGCGCCTCCGCGCCGTACCGGGTGGGCTCGTAGTAGCGCCGGCCGTGGATCGCGTCCGGGGCGTACTGCTGGGCCGCGATACCGCCCGGCACGTCATGCGGATAGACGTACCCCTGGGCGTGGCCGAGCTTGGCCGCCCCCTTGTAGTGCCCGTCGCGCAGATGGGGCGGCACCGGGCCGGCCAGACCGTTGCGCACGTCCGCCTGCGCGGCGGCTATCGCGGTGGTCGCGGCGTTGGACTTGGGCGCCAGCGCGAGGGCGATGGTGGCGTGGCTCAGGGTGAGCGCCGCCTCCGGGAAGCCGATCATCGCCACGGCCTGCGCGGCCGCGACGGCGAGGGGCAGCGCGGTCGGGTCCGCCAGCCCGATGTCCTCGCTCGCCGAGATCATCAGGCGCCGGGCGATGAAGCGGGGGTCCTCGCCGGCCTCGATCATCCGGGCGAGGTAGTGCAGGGCCGCGTCGACGTCGGAGCCGCGGATGGACTTGATCAGGGCGCTCGCGACGTCGTAGTGCTGGTCGCCGTCCCGGTCGTACTTCACCGCCGCCCGGTCGACCGTCTCCTCCAGTGTGGCGAGGGTGATCTCCGGCTCGTTCTTGGCGATGGCCGCTCCGGCCGCCGCCTCCAGGGCGGTCAGCGCCCGGCGGGCGTCTCCGCCGGAGATGCGCAGGAGGTGGGACTCGGCGTCGTCCGGCAGGGTCACCGCCCCGTCCAGACCGCGTCCGTCGGTGAGGGCGCGCCGGAGCAGGCCCCGGATGTCGTCGTCGGTGAGCGGTTCCAGGGTGAGCAGGAGGGAACGGGAGAGCAGCGGCGAGATCACCGAGAAGTAGGGGTTCTCGGTGGTGGCGGCGATGAGGGTGACCCACCGGTTCTCGACGGCCGGCAGCAGGGAGTCCTGCTGGGCCTTGCTGAAGCGGTGGATCTCGTCGAGGAAGAGGACGGTCTCCTTGCCGAAGCCACCCGCCGCGCGGCGGGCGCCGTCGATGACCGCGCGGACCTCCTTGACGCCCGCGGTGATCGCGGACAGCTCCACGAAGCGCTTGTTGGTCGCCTTGGAGACGACGTACGCCAGGGTCGTCTTGCCGGTCCCCGGCGGGCCCCAGAGGATGACGGACGAGGCGCCCGCCGGACCCCCGGCGCCCTCACCGACCAGCCGGCGCAGCGGCGACCCCGGCTTCAGCAGGTGCTGCTGGCCGACGACTTCGTCCAGGGTGCGCGGGCGCATGCGGACGGCCAGGGGACTGCTGGACGGGTCCTTCTCCTGGCGTTCTTCGGCCGCTGCGGTAAAGAGGTCGGGCTCCACATCCAGAAGCGTATGTCAGCCCACTGACACCTCAGCCGGTCCAGAAGTCCCACCAGCGGGTCAGGATCAGCATCCCGATGACCCCGACGTGCAGGACGGGCAGCACCCAGGTGAACTCGTCGAGGAAACCGCGGACCGCGCGCGGCGCCGGCAACAGGCCGTTGCGCACGTTGTGCGAGGTCACGTACCAGAACATGACGATCGTGGCGACCCAGGCCAGGGAGCACCACAGGCACAGCGCGTTGATCTCGTACAGCGACTGGTGCATCAGCCACATGCAGAAGCCGACGCCGAAGAGGGTGCCGGCGTTCAGGCCGAGCCAGTACCAGCGGCGGTGGCGTGCGCCGGCGAGCAGGCCGGCGCCGATGGCGACGACCATGCCGTACGTCACCAGGCCGAGCATCGGGTTGGGGAAGCCGAAGACCGCCGCCTGGTCGCTCTTCATGACGCTGCCGCAGGAGACGACCGGGTTCAGGCTGCACCCCGGGGTGAAACCCGGGTCCTCCAGCAGCTTGAACTTGTCCAGCGTGATCACCCACGCGGCGAGCAGCCCCGCCGCTCCGGTGACCACCAGCATCCAGGCGAACGCCCGGCCGGCGCCGACCGCCTTCCCGCCGTGGTCGGAGGACACGTCGTCAACCGCTGCAGTCGTCATGTGGGCCGTTCCATCACTCGGTCGGTGCGTGCGTGAGGCGGTGGCCATTGTGCCGTACGCCGGCTCCCGTCCGCCGTTCGGTGGACATAAGGACACCCCGGCGGGTGGCCGGGGTGTCCTCGGCGCGTCAGGCCAGGCGCGAGCCCAGCTTCTCGACGAGTCCGTCGAGGGCGACCGGCTCCTGCTCTCCGGACTCCATGTCCTTGAGCTGGGCCACGCCCTCGGCGAGGTCCCGCTCGCCCAGCACCAGGGCGTACCGGGCGCCGCTGCGGTTGGCGGCCTTCATCGCGGCCTTCAGACCCTTGCCGCCGTACGCGAAGTCCGTCGCGACGCCCACCTTGCGCAACTCGGTGACCAGGCCGAACAGCCGGCGCCGGGCCTCCTCGCCGATCGGGACCGCGAAGACGCTGGTGGTGGCCGGCAGGTCCAGGGCGACGCCCTCGGCCTCCAGGGCCAGGACCGTGCGGTCCACGCCCAGCGCCCAGCCCACCGACGGCAGGGCGGGGCCGCCGATCATCTCGGACAGGCCGTCGTAGCGGCCGCCGCCGCCGACCGCGGACTGCGAGCCGAGGCCGTCGTGGACGAACTCGAACGTGGTGCGCGTGTAGTAGTCCAGGCCGCGCACCAGCTTCTCGTCGTCCTCGAAGACCACGCCGGCGGCGGAGAGCAGCTCGCGCACCTCGGAGTGGTACGCCTTGCAGGCGTCGCACAGGTGGTCGCGCAGCAGCGGCGCGCCCACCAGCTGCTTCTGGACGTCGGCGCGCTTGTCGTCGAGGACCCGCAGCGGGTTGATGTCGACGCGGCGGCGGGTGTCCTCGTCCAGGTCCAGGCCGCGCAGGAAGCCCTGGAGGGCCTCCCGGTAGACGGGGCGGCACTCCTTGTCGCCCAGCGAGTTCAGCAGGATGCGGAAGTTCCGCAGGCCCAGCGAGCGGTACGCCTGGTCGGCCAGGATGATCAGCTCGGCGTCCAGCGCCGGGTCCTCGGCGCCGATCGCCTCGGCGCCCACCTGGGAGAAGTGGCGGTAGCGGCCCTTCTGGGGGCGCTCGTAGCGGTAGTACGAACCCGAGTACCAGAGCTTGACGGGAAGGTTGCCCGCCTTGTGGAGGTTGGCCTCCAGCGCCGCGCGCAGCACGGACGCGGTGCCCTCGGGACGCAGGGCGAGCCTGTCGCCGCCCTTGGTCTCGAAGGCGTACATCTCCTTGGTGACGATGTCGGTGGACTCGCCGACGCCGCGGGCGAACAGTTCGACGTTCTCGAAGCCGGGGGTCTCGACGTACCCGTAGCCGGAGTTCCTCAGCGGTGCGGAGATCGCCTCGCGGACGGCGAGGTACGTCGCGGAGACCGGCGGCAGCAGGTCGTAGGTGCCCTTGGGGGCCTGGAAGGTACTCACGGGGCTTCTCTCGTCACATTCCTCGTCGGGGAGCGGGAGCCGCTCCCTGGCCGCCGGCCGCCACCTCGCGCAGGTACGGGTTGGTGGCGCGCTCGCGGCCGATGGTCGTCTGGGGGCCGTGGCCGGACAGCACCACGGTCGAGTCGTCGAGCGGCAGGCACACCCGGGCCAGCGATTCGAGCATCTCGGCCATGTCACCGCCGGGCAGGTCGGTGCGTCCGATGGAGCCGGCGAACAGCAGGTCGCCCGAGAAGAAGACCGGCGGGACGTCCGCGGCCTCGGGCATCCCGAAGGTCACCGACCCCTTGGTATGGCCGGGCGCGTGCGACACGGTGAGCTCCAGGCCGGCGAGGCTCAGCTTCGCCCCGTCCGTCAGCTCGTGGACCTCGTCCGGCTCCCCCACGGTCAGCTCGCCCATGAGCGGCATGCCGATGGAGCGGCCGAGGGCCTTCTCCGGGTCGCTCATCATGTACCGGTCGGCGGGGTGGATCCACGCGGGTACGTCGTGGGCGCCGCAGACCGGTACGACGGAGGCGACGTGGTCGATGTGGCCGTGGGTCAGGACGACGGCCACGGGCTTGAGCCGATGCTTCTTCAGCGTCTCCTCGACCCCCTGGGCGGCCTGGTGGCCCGGGTCGATGATCACGCACTCCTCGCCTGCGGCGGGGGCGACCAGGTAGCAGTTGGTCCCCCAGGCCCCGGCGGGGAACCCGGCAATGAGCACGATCGTCCTTAAAGAGTCGTCCGGCACGCGTCGTCCGGTGAGGAATGCAGCAGTTCAGAGCCTACCGGCGCTGCTCATTCCACAGCCAACCCGTATACGGTACGGGCACACTCGGCCAGGACAGGAACAGACGACCGACAAGGAGAAGACCCGGTGGTCACCAGCGATCAGCGGCGGCGCCAGCTCGCCCGGGAGAAGTTCGAGCGGCAGCAGAAGCGCCGTGAGGAGGCCCAGCGCAAGGCCAAGCGGCGTACCAGGATCATCGTCGCCGCGGTCGCCGTGGCGCTGGTGGCGGGCGCCGGTGCCTACACGAACTTCCGCACCGAGTCCGCCAACGCGAAGGAGCCCATCGAGTTGCCGTCCTCCTCGCCGGGGACGGAGTCCTCCCCCGAGCCGAAGGCGGACGAGCCGAAGATGGCCGTCGACACCAAGGCGAAGTACACGATGGCGCTCACGACGAACCACGGTGCCGTCTCGATCGCGATGGACGCCGGGAAGACGCCGCGCACGGTGAACTCGTTCAAGCACCTCGCCGACAAGAAGTACTTCGACGGCACCAAGTGCCACCGCCTGACCACGCAGGGCATCTTCGTGCTCCAGTGCGGCGACCCCAAGGGCGACGGCACCGGCGGTCCCGGCTACACGATCCCGGACGAGAACCTCGCCTCCCTGGGCAAGCCGGGCGCCGACGGCGCGGTGACCTTCAAGGCCGGGACGGTGGCGATGGCCAACACCGGGCAGCCCGGCACCGGCGGCAGCCAGTTCTTCCTGGTCTACAAGGACACCAAGCTGCCCCCGCAGTACACCCCCTTCGGCACCATGGATTCGGCCGGCCTGAAGGCCGTCCAGGAGGTGGCCAAGGGAGGGGTCGCGGGGGGCGCCCAGGACGGTGCGCCCAAGAAGGCGGTCACCATCCGGAAGGCCACCGTCGACAAGGCGTGAGCCACGGCGTGGGCCAGCCCGTGGTTCAGGGTGCGAACCGGCGAATTCGGTCGCGCTGAGTGCGGACAGCCGGGTCGCCGGTCGCCTAGATTGGCGTTGTGCAGCGCGGCTCCGACCGTCGCGTTGTGGAGGGCGGGCGAGGCCCGTCAGGGAACTGTGGACGATGCCCGGGGGTGACCGCCCTCGTCGGCATCATGTGGAGGAGGCGCTGTGAGCAGCGACCCGTGGGGCCGCGTCGACGAGACGGGCACCGTGTACGTGCGTACAGCCGACGGCGAGAAGGTCGTCGGATCGTGGCAGGCCGGATCTCCCGAGGAGGCACTGGCCTACTTCGAGCGCAAGTACGAGGGCTTGGTTGTCGAGATCGGCCTCCTCGAGAAGCGGGTGAAGACCACCGACCTGTCGGCCAAGGACGCCATGGCCGCGATCGACCACATCCGCCACCAGGTGGACGAGCACCACGCCGTGGGCGATCTGGACGCGCTGCGCAAGCGGCTGGACACGCTGGTCGAGACGGTCGAGGCGCGGCGCGAGGAGCGCAAGGCGCAGAAGGCCAAGCAGACCGACGAGGCCCGGCACGCCAAGGAGGCGCTGGTCGCCGAGGCGGAGGAGCTGGCGCAGAGCGAGCAGTGGCGGGCCGCCGGCGAGCGGCTGCGTGCCCTGGTGGACATCTGGAAGGGCCTGCCGCGGCTCGACCGGAAGTCCGACGACGAGCTCTGGCACCGTTTCTCGCACGCCCGGTCGGCCTTCTCCAAGCGCCGCAAGGCGCACTTCGCCTCGCTGGACGCGCAGCGCGAGGACGCCCGCAAGGTCAAGGAGAAGCTGGTCGCCGAGGCCGAGGCGCTCTCCGGATCCACCGACTGGGGCGTCACCGCCGCCCGGTACCGCGAGCTGATGGCGGACTGGAAGGCGGCCGGCCGGGCCCAGCGCGAGCACGAGGACGACCTGTGGAACCGCTTCCGCGGCGCCCAGGACGTGTTCTTCGCGGCGCGCAGCGAGGTGTTCGCGGAGCGTGACGCCGAGCAGACGGAGAACCTCAAGCTCAAGGAGGAGCTGGCCGGCGAGGCCGAGAAGCTGCTCCCGGTGACGGACCTCAAGGCGGCCCGTGCGGCGTTCAGGTCCATCAACGAGCGGTGGGAGGCGATCGGTCACGTGCCGCGCGACGCCCGCCCGAAGGTCGAGGGCCGGATGCACGCCGTGGAGCGGGCGATCCAGGAGGCCGAGGAGGCCGAGTGGCGTCGTACGAACCCGGAGGCACGCGCGCGTGCGGCGGGTCTGACGGGTCAGCTCCAGGACGCGGTCGACAAGCTGCAGAAGCAGATCGACACGGCCCGTGCGGCGGGCAACGACGCCAAGGCGGACAAGCTCGCCCGTGAGCTGGAGGGCCGGCAGGCGCTGCTGGACCAGGCGCTGAAGGGGCTCCAGGAGTTCGGCGGCTGACGCGCACGACAGGAGAAAGGGCCTCCCCGCGGCGGGGAGGCCCTTTTCGCTGTGCTCACACAGTCCGCGTGTCGCCAACGTCCCGAAACGACACGCCTAGGGCCTGCGGGCCGAGGTGACGCGGTACACGTCGTACACGCCCTCCACGCCGCGTACGGCCTTCAGGACGTGCCCCAGGTGCTTGGGGTCGCCCATCTCGAAGGTGAAGCGGGAGGTGGCCACCCGGTCGCGGGAGGTCTGGACGGCCGCCGACAGGATGTTGACGTGCTGGTCGGACAGGACGCGGGTGACGTCCGACAGGAGGCGGGAGCGGTCCAGGGCCTCAACCTGGATGGCGACCAGGAAGACCGAGGACTGGGTGGGCGCCCATTCGACGTCGAGGATCCGCTCCGGCTGCTGCGACAGCGAGTCCACGTTGACGCAGTCGGCGCGGTGGACCGATACGCCGCTGCCCCGGGTGACGAAGCCGATGATGGGGTCGCCCGGCACCGGCGTGCAGCAGCGGGCGAGCTTGACCCAGACGTCCTCGACGCCCTTGACGACCACGCCGGGGTCGGCCTTGGCGCGCCGCTTGCCGCGCCCGCGGGACGGCGGCGCGGACTCGGCGATGTCCTCGCTCGCGGCCTCCTCGCCGCCGAGGGCCTGCACCAGCTTCTGGACGACGCCCTGGGCCGCGACGTGCCCCTCGCCGATGGCCGCGTACAGCGAGGAGATGTCGGGGTAGCGCATCTCGTGGGCCAGGGTGACCAGCGAGTCGCCGGTGAGGATGCGCTGGATCGGCAGGTTCTGCTTGCGCATCGCGCGCGCGATGGCGTCCTTGCCCTGCTCGATCGCCTCGTCGCGGCGCTCCTTGGAGAACCAGGCACGGATCTTGTTGCGGGCCCGCGGCGACTTGACGAAGCCGAGCCAGTCGCGGGACGGTCCGGCGCCGGCGGCCTTGGAGGTGAAGACCTCCACCAGGTCGCCGTTGTCGAGGGTCGACTCCAGCGGTACGAGCCGGCCGTTGACCCGTGCCCCTATGGTGCGGTGGCCGACCTCGGTGTGGACGGCGTACGCGAAGTCGACCGGGGTGGCGCCCGCGGGCAGCGCTATGACGTCACCCTTGGGGGTGAAGACGAAGACCTCGTTGCGGGACAGGTCGAAGCGCAGCGACTCCAGGAACTCGCTGGGGTCCTCGGTCTCCTTCTGCCAGTCCAGGAGCTGGCGCAGCCACGCCATGTCGTTGACGGTGTCCTGGCCGCGCCCGGTGTTCTTGGGTACGTCGGTGCGCACCTTGGAGGCGCCGGCGACGGCCTCCTGCTTGTACTTCCAGTGCGCGGCGATGCCGTACTCGGCGCGGCGGTGCATGTCGAACGTACGGATCTGCAGCTCGACGGGCTTGCCGTTGGGGCCGATGACCGTCGTGTGCAGCGACTGGTACATGTTGAACTTCGGCATCGCGATGTAGTCCTTGAACCGGCCGGGGACCGGGTTCCATCGCGCGTGGACGGTGCCGAGGGCGGCGTAGCAGTCGCGGACCGTGTCGACCAGGACGCGGATGCCCACCAGGTCGTAGATCTCCGCGAAGTCACGGCCGCGGACGATCATCTTCTGGTAGACGCTGTAGTAGTGCTTCGGGCGGCCGGTGACGGTCGCCTTGATGCGGGCGGCCCGCAGGTCGGCCTGGACCTCGTCGGTCACTATGGCGAGGTACTCGTCCCGCTTGGGCGCGCGCTCGGCGACGAGGCGGACGATCTCGTCGTACATCTTGGGGTAGAGGATCGCGAAAGCGAGGTCCTCCAGCTCCCACTTGATGGTGTTCATGCCCAGCCGGTGGGCCAGGGGCGCGTAGATCTCGAGGGTCTCGCGAGCCTTCTTCTCCTGCTTCTCCCGCTTGAGGTAGCGCATGGTGCGCATGTTGTGCAGGCGGTCGGCGAGCTTGATGACCAGGACGCGCGGGTCCTTGGCCATGGCGACGACCATCTTGCGGACCGTCTCGGCCTGCGCGGCCTCGCCGAACTTGACCTTGTCCAGCTTGGTGACGCCGTCGACGAGCAGGGCGACCTGGTCGCCGAAGTCCTTGCGCAGCTGCTCCAGGCCGTACTCGGTGTCCTCGACGGTGTCGTGGAGGAGGCCCGCCATCAGGGTCGCGGGGTCCATGCCGAGCTCGGCCAGGATGGTGGTGACGGCGAGCGGGTGCGTGATGTACGGGTCGCCGCTCTTGCGCTTCTGGCCGCGGTGCCAGCGCTCGGCGACCTGGTAGGCGCTCTCGATCTGGCGGAGCGTCGACGCCTCGATCTTCGGGTCGTTGCTGCGCACTATGCGCAGCAGGGGCTCCAGGACCGGGTTGTACGGCGACGAGCGCTGGACGCCCAGCCGGGCGAGACGGGCGCGCACGCGGTTGGAGGAGCCGCCGGAGCGGGCGCCGGCGGGCGGCGTGGACTTGGGGGCCGAGACGGGGGCGGGGCCCTGCGCGCGCTGCGGGGTGGCCGCCTGCGCGTCCGCCGCCTTGTTCAGCGCGGCCTGGTCGGCGGGCGTGGCTGGGGGCGCCGCGGCCTTGTCGGCCTGCTGGTCGGGCTTCGCGGCGGAGAGTGGCTGGGCCTCGTCTGGCAAGAGCGCTCCTCGTGCGGGTCCGGGTCCCCCGGTCAGGCCCGGAATCCCATGGTACTGACCTCGGGCGAGCCGTTCGCCTCCGGACGCCGCCGGACCGGCCGCGCGGGGCCGCCGGGGCGCGGGGACGGCGAAGCGAAACGGGCACCCGGTCTTCCGGGTGCCCGTTCCTGTGCCGTGTGCACGCTGGTCAGAGCGTGATCAGCGCCTCCAGGGGAGCGCCGGCCAGGCTGGGCTCCAGCCGGGCGCGGCCGCCCAGGAAGCCGAGCTCCATGAGTACGGCGACGCCCGCCACCTCGGCTCCGGCCCGCCGGACGAGCTGAAGCGAGGCCTCGGCGGTGCCGCCGGTGGCGAGCACGTCGTCGATGACCATGACGCGGTCACCGGGGAGCAGGTCCTCGGCGTGCACCTCGATCTCGGCGGTGCCGTACTCCAGCTCGTATGCCTGCGACAGGGTCGCGCCGGGGAGCTTGCCCGCCTTGCGGACGGGGACGAAGCCCAGCTTGGCGGTCACGGCGACCGGTGCGGCGAGGATGAACCCGCGCGCCTCCAGGCCGACGATCTTCGTCGCCCCGTGCCGTACGCACAGCTCGGCCAGCGCCTCGGTGAGGGCGGTGAACGCCTCCGGGTCCGCGAGCAGCGGCGTGATGTCCTTGAACGTCACCCCGGCGATGGGGTGGTCGGGGACATCCCGGATGCGGCTGAGCAGGAGCTCCCGCGTGGTGGGGGTCATCGGCGCTTGCCCCGCCCTCGGGTGGGCTGGCGGCGCTGGCCGACCACGGCGCCGGCGGGAGCCGCGTCCTGCGGCTCGTCGTCCCGGTCGTCGTCGTGAGCCGCGGTGTCCGTCGCGTCCCCGGGCTCGCCCTTGGCCGCCTGGGCTCGCTTGGCGAGGACGCGCTTCTTCAGCGCCTTGATCTGCGGGTCGCGTTCCTTGAGGTCGGCGACGAGCGGCGTGGCGATGAAGATCGACGAGTAGGCACCGGCCGCGAGACCCACGAACAGCGACAGCGAGATGTCGTTGAGCATGCCCGCGCCGAGGAAGCCGCCGCCGATGAACAGCAGGCCGGCCACCGGGAGCAGCGCCACGACCGTGGTGTTGATGGAGCGGACCAGGGTGCTGTTGAGGCTGCGGTTGGCGATCTCGCTGTACGTCCAGCGGGTCTGCTTGGTGATGTCCTTCGACGCCTCCTTCAGACCGTCGAAGACGACGACGGTGTCGTAGAGGGAGTAGCCGAGGATGGTCAGCAGACCGATCACCGTGCCCGGGGTGACCTCGAAGCCCACCAGCGCGTAGATGCCCACGGTGATCGTCAGGTCGTGGATCAGGGCGATCAGTGCGGCGACGGCCATGCGCCACTCGAAGGCGATCGCCAGGTAGACCACGACGAGGACCATGAAGACGCCGAGGCCGGTCCATGCCTTGTTGGCGATCTGCTCGCCCCAGCTGGGGCCGACGATGTCGACGGTCAGGTCCTTGGTGGCGATGCCGAAGTCGGACGCCAGCTCGGACTTGATCTTGTTCGATTCGGAGGTCGACACATCGCTGATCTGGATGCGCAGGCCACCGCTGCCCAGTTCCTGGACGATCGGGATGTGGCCGGAGATCTCCTCCGCCGTCTCCCGTGCCTCCTCGGTGGACACCGAGAGCTTGGGCGTCGTGACGACGACGCCGCCCTTGAACTCGATGCCCATGTTGAGGCCCTGCACCATCAGTCCGGCGATGGCCGTGATGGTGATCAGGATGGAGACGCCGTACCAGATCATCCGCTTGCCGACGAAGTCGTACCCGACCTCACCGCGGTACAGGCGCGCGCCCATGCTGCCGAGTCGTGACATCTCACGCCTCCTTCGGTTCGGTGGTGGCGGAGAGACGCCGCGAGCGGCGCAGCGGGGGCTTGGCCCCGAGCCGCTTCGGGTCCAGACCCGACCAGGGGTGACCACTGCTGAAGAACGTGGTGCGGGCCATCAGCGTCATCAGCGGCTTGGTGAAGAAGAACACCACGACCACGTCGAGCAGGGTGGTCAGACCGAGCGTGAACGCGAAGCCCTGGACCTTGCCGACGGTGACGATGAAGAGCACGGCCGCGGCGAGGAACGACACGAAGTCGGAGACCAGGATGGTCCGCCGGGCCCGCGGCCAGCCGCGCTCGACGGCGGGGCGCAGCGTGCGGCCCTCGCGGATCTCGTCCCGGACCCGCTCGAAGTACACGATGAACGAGTCGGCGGTGATACCGATGGCCACGATGGCGCCGCAGACGGCCGGCAGGTTCAGCGCGAAGCCGATGGCCGGGCCGAGCAGCGACATGAGCGCGTAGGTGAGGGCGGCCGAGATCAGCAGGCTGAGCAGGGCGATGATCGACAGGCCGCGGTAGTAGACGACCAGGTAGATCACGACCAGCGCGAGACCGATGGCGCCCGCGATGAGACCGGCCTTGAGCTGCTCACCACCGAGTGCGGCGGTGACGGTGGTGACGCTCTCCTGCTCGAACGACAGCGGGAGCGCGCCGTACGACAGGATGTTGGCCAGTTCCGTGGCCGACTGCTGGTCGAAGCTGCCGGAGATCTCGGCGCTGCCGCCGCCGATGGCGCTGCTGACGGACGGGGCGGAGACGACCTGGCCGTCGAGGGTGATCGCGAACTGGTTCTGCGGCTGGGCCTGGCCGGCCAGCTTGCCGGTGGTGGCCGCGAACTTCTTGGTGCCGGCGTCGGTGAACCCGAGCTGGACGATCCAGCGGCCGCGCTGCGGGTCGAGGACGCCCGATGCCTCGTCGACGTCCGTGCCGGCGACCTCGGCCGGGCCGAGGATGTACTTGGCGTCGCCCTCCTGGCCGCAGGCCACGGTCGGCTTGGCCGGGTCGGCGTCCTGCGCCGGGTTGGGCACCTCCTTGGTGCCCTTCTTCGGCGTGCAGTCCAGCGCGGCGAACTGCTTGTCCAGCGCGGCGACGGCCGCGGCGCCGGAGGCGGAGGGCTGCGGGGCCGGCGGGGTGGCGGCCGGCTTGCCGGACGTGCTCGCCCCGGGGGACGGCGACTCGTCCTGCTTCAGGGCCTCGGGGACGGCACGACCCTGGGTGGTGGCGGTCGGCTTGGGGCTGGGCGAGGACGACGCCTTGCCGCTGGGCTTGCCGCTCGGCGTGGCGCTCGGGGAGCCGTCGGCCGAGGGCTCGGGGAGCGGGGCGCTGCCGGTGACGGCGAGGACCGGCCGGAAGTACAGCTCGGCGGTCGTGCCGACCTGCTTCTGGGCCTTCTCGGAGTCGGTCGCCCGGGGGATGTTGACGATGATGTGCTCGGTGCCCTGCTGCTGGACCTCGGCCTCCGAGACACCGAGCCCGTTGACACGGCGCTCGATGATGCCGATCGCGGTCTGCATGTTGGTGTTGTTGACCGCGTTCGGCTTACCGGGGTCGCTCTCGGCCTTCAACGTGATGCTCGTACCGCCGGCGAGGTCGATGCCCAGGCGCGGGGTGGTCTCGCCCGACCAGAACATCCCGCCGATCAGGGCGCCGATGGCGATCAGGATCGCGGCCAGGGCGCGTCCCGGCTTGCCCGGCCCCCCCGATGCCGGCCCTCGGCCCTTCTTGGGTGCTGCCACCTTCTCGTTTCTCCCTGTCCAACCGCCGCCTACGCCGGGTGAGCGTCGGGGCGGCCACGAAGTGGTGTGGGGAATCCCCCGCGTGTGTCGGCACGGAACGGACCGCGCGCGCCGATCGGCGCCGCGGTCCGTCTGCACGCCTTACTTCGCGTCGGTGTCGCCGTCGCGCTTGTCCTCGGCCTTGGCGTCCTCCGCCTTCGGAGCGGTCTCCGCCTCGTCGGCCTCGTCCTTCTTGCCCAGGTCGATCTTCGCGACGTCGTCGGCGACGGCGGTGTCGACGTCGTCGCTCTGGGTGAGCGAGGAGGCGTCGTCCGGCACGACGGTGCCGTCGGTCTTCAGGTCACCGTCGCCGTGGACGATGCGGTTGTACTCCTCGTCGTCGAGGACGGCCCCGATCGCGTTCTTGGCGTAGACGGCGTGGACTCCCGGAGCTACCTCCAGGAGGACCGTGTCCTCGCCGACCTCCTTGACGGTGGCGTACATCCCCCCGATCGTCCGTACGCCGGTTCCGGGCTGCATCTGGTTGCGCATGGCCACCGCCTGCTGCTGCTTCTTCTTGGCAGAGCGGGTCATCAGGAACATGGCCCCGATGAGGACGATGAACGGCAGGAGAGTCACGATACTCACGGGACGACAAATCCTTCGCACGGTCGCGGGGAGTGCCGCGGCCTGATCTTCGGGGGTGGGTACGCCGCCCTGAAGGGTCGGCATCGGCGGAGTCTAGGCGAGTCCGCATCAATGGAACAACGCCCAGCATGGCACCGCGGTTCCTGCCCCGGCGAGTCTCCTCGCCGTCACGCCCCGAAGAGCCCCTGTTGTCCACTTCCCGCGCCGCCTGCCTGCGGTGGCACGAGCCCGAGGTGCGTCCACGCGGCGGGCGTGGCGACCCTGCCCCGGGGCGTGCGGGCGAGCAGGCCCTCGCGTACGAGGAAGGGTTCGGCCACTTCCTCGACCGTCTCGCGCTCCTCGCCGACGGCCACGGCGAGGGTGGACAGACCGACGGGTCCGCCGCCGAACAGCTTGAGCAGGGCCTTGAGCACGGCCCGGTCGAGGCGGTCAAGGCCGCGGTCGTCCACCTCGTACACCTTGAGCGCGGTGGCGGCGATCTCGCGGGTGATCCGGCCGTCGGCCTTGACCTGGGCGTAGTCGCGGACGCGGCGCAGCAGGCGGTTGGCGATGCGGGGGGTGCCGCGGGACCGGCCGGCGATCTCGGCGGCGCCGTCGGTGTCGATCTCGACGTCCAGCAGCTGGGCGGAGCGGTGGATGACGCGCTGGAGCTCGGCCGGTGCGTAGAACTCCATGTGGGCGGTGAAGCCGAAGCGGTCGCGCAGCGGGGGCGGCAGCAGGCCGGCCCTGGTGGTGGCGCCGACGAGGGTGAAGGGCGGCAGTTCCAGCGGGATGGCGGTGGCGCCGGGGCCCTTGCCGACGATGACGTCGACGCGGAAGTCCTCCATGGCCATGTACAGCATCTCCTCGGCCGGCCGCGACATCCGGTGGATCTCGTCCAGGAAGAGGACCTCGCCCTCCTGGAGGGAGGAGAGGATGGCGGCGAGGTCGCCGGCGTGCTGGATGGCGGGGCCGGAGGTGATGCGGATGGGGGCGCCCATCTCCGCCGCGATGATCATGGACAGGGTGGTCTTGCCGAGACCGGGGGCGCCGGACAGCAGGACGTGGTCGGCGGTGGCGCCTCGGGCCAGGGCGGCCTTGAGCACCAGGTCGAGCTGTTCGCGCACCCGCTCCTGGCCGACGAACTCGTCGAGCGACTTGGGCCGCAGGGCCGCCTCGACGGCCTGGTCCTCCCCGTCGGCGGACGCCCCGACGAGCCGGTCGGCGGCGGCCGGCGTGCTGCTGATGTCGGTGTCGTCGTCCCAGTTCACTGCGGATTGCCTCGTGTGGTCAGGGCGGCGGAGCCGCACGGGTGGAGGGTCATCGGGTGCGGTTCAGCGTCTGGAGGGCGGCCTTCAGCAGCTGCCCGATCTGCGGGTCGCCGCCCGCCGCCTCCGCCTGCGGGGAGACGGCGGACACCGCCTCGTCGGCCTCGCGGGTGGCGTACCCCAGCCCGATCAGGGCGGCGTGCAGCTGGTCGCGCCAGGACGCGGTGACCGCCGTGCCGACGCCCTGCCGGCCGATGTGGGCGCCGATCGGTTCCCCGAGCCGGTCCTTCAGTTCCAGCAGCAGCTTCTGCGCGCCCTTCTTGCCGATGCCCGGCACCGCCGTGAGCGCCTTCTCGTCACCGGACGCCACCGCGACGCGCAGGGCGTCCGGCGTGTGCACGGCGAGCATGGCCTGGGCGAGGCGCGGGCCGACCCCGCTGGCGGTCTGGAGCAGTTCGAACACCTGCCGCTCGTCGTCGTCGGCGAAGCCGTACAGGGTGAGCGAGTCCTCCCGTACCACCAACGACGTGGCGAGCTTCGCCTCCTGACCCACCCTCAGCCCCGAGAGGGTGTCGGGCGTGCACTGGACGGCCATCCCGATGCCGCCGACCTCGATCACGGCGGTGGTCGGGGCGAGGGCGGCGACCGGGCCGGAGACAAAGGCGATCATGCGGTGGGGCCTTTCCTTGCGTGGTGTGCGGCGACCGCCCGCTGGAGGCGGTTCTGGGCGGGGGCCCGCCAGATGTGGCAGATGGCGAGGGCGAGGGCGTCGGCGGCGTCGGCCGGCTTCGGCGGGGCGTCGAGCCGGAGCAGCCGGGTGACCATGGCGCCGATCTGGGCCTTGTCGGCGCGGCCGCTGCCGGTGACGGCGGCCTTGACCTCGCTGGGGGTGTGCAGGGTGACCGGGATGCCCCGGCGGGACGCGCACAGCATGGCGACGGCGCTGGCCTGGGCCGTGCCCATCACCGTACGCACGTTGTGCTGGCTGAAAACCCGCTCCACCGCGACCATCTCGGGGCGGTGGGCGTCCAGCCACTCCTCGATGCCGCGCTCTATCCCGACGAGGCGGTGGCCGATGTCCGCGTCCGCGGGCGTACGGACGACACCGACGCCGAGCATGGTCAGCGGGCGCCCGGCGACGCCCTCGACGACGCCGATACCGCACCGGGTCAGCCCCGGGTCCACCCCCAGAACGCGCACGCCACCCCTCCTTCGCTCAACTGTTTGTGCAGGCTATCGGGTGGCACCGACAACGCGGCGGGGGGGGGGGGGGGGGGGGGGGGGGGGGGGGGGGGGGGGGGGGGGTTGTTCCCCCCCCCCCCCCCCCGCCGCGTGTGGGTGGGTCAGGCGTCGACCTTCGCCATGACGTCGTCGGAGACGTCGAAGTTGGCGAAGACGTTCTGCACGTCGTCGCTGTCCTCCAGCGCGTCGATCAGCTTGAAGATCTTGCGCGCGCCGTCCTCGTCCAGCTCGACCTGCATGGTGGGGACGAAGTTGGCGTCGGCCGAGTCGTAGTCGATGCCGGCCTCCTGGAGGGCGGTGCGGACCGCGACCAGGTCGGTGGCCTCGCTGAGGACCTCGAAGCTCTCGCCGAGGTCGTTGACCTCTTCGGCGCCCGCCTCCAGGACGGCGGCCAGGACGTCGTCCTCGCTCAGCTCGCCCTTGGGGACGATGACGACGCCCTTGCGGTTGAACAGGTACGACACCGAGCCCGGGTCGGCCATGGAGCCGCCGTTGCGGGTCATGGCGACGCGGACGTCGGAGGCGGCGCGGTTGCGGTTGTCGGTGAGGCACTCGATGAGCACCGCGACGCCGTTGGGGCCGTAACCCTCGTACATGATCGTCTCGTAGTCGGCGCCACCGGCCTCCAGGCCGGCGCCGCGCTTGACCGCGGAGTCGATGTTCTTGTTCGGGACCGAGCTCTTCTTGGCCTTCTGGATGGCGTCGTAGAGCGTGGGGTTGCCATCGGGGTCGCCGCCGCCGGTGCGGGCCGCGACCTCGATGTTCTTGATCAGCTTCGCGAAGAGCTTGCCGCGCTTGGCATCGATCACGGCCTTCTTGTGCTTCGTCGTAGCCCATTTAGAGTGGCCGGACATCTGCCTGTCTCCTTCGCGTAACCCATTTCTGAACGAACCCCAGAGATCCTACCGGGATCGGGTCAGGCCGCCGCGCGCACCATGTCGACGAACAGGGCGTGCACCCGGTGGTCGCCGGTCAGTTCGGGGTGGAACGACGTGGCGAGGGCGTTGCCCTGCCGTACGGCGACGATGTGGCCGTCGTGCTCGGCGACGACCTCGGCCCGGGCACCGATCGACTCGACCCAGGGGGCGCGGATGAAGACGCCCTCCACCGGCCCGCCCTCGACGCCCGCGACCTCGACGGCCGCCTCGAAGGACTCGTTCTGGCGCCCGAAGGCGTTGCGGCGGACGATCATGTCGATGCCGCCGAGCGTCTCCTGGCCCGAGCGCGGGTCGAGGATCTTGTCGGCGAGCATGATCAGGCCCGCGCAGGTGCCGTAGACGGGCATGCCCGCCTTGACCCGCTCACGCAGCGGCTCCATGAGACCGAACAGCTCGGCCAGCTTGGAGATGGTGGTGGACTCGCCGCCGGGGATGACCAGGCCGTCGACCTCGGCGAGCTCCTCGGGACGCCGGACCGGCCTGGCCACGGCGTCCGCCGCGGCCAGGGCGATCAGGTGTTCGCGCACGTCGCCCTGGAGGGCCAGGACGCCGATGAGCGGAGTGGTCATCACCAGCCCCGGTTCGCGTAGCGCTCGGCCTCGGGCAGGGTGTCGCAGTTGATGCCGACCATGGCCTCGCCCAGGTTGCGGGAGGCGTCCGCGATGATCTTCGGGTCGTCGTAGAAGGTGGTGGCCTTCACGATGGCGGCGGCGCGCTTGGCCGGGTCGCCCGACTTGAAGATGCCGGAGCCGACGAAGACGCCCTCGGCACCGAGCTGGCGCATCAGCGCGGCGTCGGCCGGGGTGGCGACGCCACCGGCGGAGAACAGCACGACCGGCAGCTTGCCGAGCTCGCTGACCTCCTTGACGAGCTCGTAGGGGGCGCGCAGCTCCTTGGCCGCGGCGTAGAGCTCGTTGTTGTCGAAGCCGCGCAGCTTGGCGATCTCGTTCTTGATCTGGCGCAGGTGGCGGACGGCCTCGACGACATTGCCGGTGCCGGCCTCGCCCTTGGAGCGGATCATGGCCGCGCCCTCGGCGATGCGGCGCAGGGCCTCGCCCAGGTTCGTGGCGCCACAGACGAAGGGGGTGGTGAAGGCCCACTTGTCGGAGTGGTTGACCTCGTCGGCCGGGGTGAGGACCTCGGACTCGTCGATGTAGTCCACGCCGAGGGACTGCAGCACCTGGGCCTCGACGAAGTGGCCGATGCGGGACTTGGCCATGACCGGGATGGAGACCGCGTCGATGATCTCCTCGATCATGTTGGGGTCGGACATCCGGGCCACACCGCCGTCCTTGCGGATGTCGGCCGGGACCCGCTCGAGGGCCATGACGGCCACCGCGCCGGCGTCCTCGGCGATCTTGGCCTGCTCGGCGTTGACCACGTCCATGATCACGCCGCCCTTGAGCTGCTCGGCCATGCCGCGCTTGACGCGGGCGGTGCCGGTCTCGGGGGACTGCGGGGTGCTGGTGCTGGACACGGATGGACCTCACTCAAGAAACGGGGTGGTTTCAACTACACCGAGGAAACCCGGGCCACCCAGGCCACATCAAGGGCCAATGATGAGCCGGTGGCTCGTTTTTGGCCGGACGATCAGCGCCCCGGTGGCCCTTGTCCCCCACCTCAGCCGCTGCCGGGCCGGTCCGCCAGGGCCGTCGGCGGCTCGTCGTCCATCTCGAAGGCCAGCGGGAACGGAGCGTGGCCCGCCAGCCGGAACCAGCGCACGGTGCGGTGCCGACGCAGCGCCCTGGCCGCCCGCACCGAGTCGTTGTGGAACCGGCGGGCCATCGGCACCCGGCGCACCGCCGCCGCCAGCTCCCCGGCCGCCTGTTCGCCGCCGGGTGCCTCCCGTACCGCCTCGACCTGCTCGACCTCGCCGAACACCGCGCGCAGCGCCTGGCTCAGGTCGCTCTCGGCGACCTCACGCTGCTCCTCCTCGGCCTGCCGGGCGGCGTGCGCGGCCTCGTACAGCACGATGGACGCCGCCGGGTCGAGCACGCCCGAGGTGGCCAGCTCCTGGGCGACCGAGGCGCGGCGCAGGAGCTGCGCGTCGAGCGCGGCACGGGCCGCGTCGATCCGGGCGTGCAGCCGGTCGAGCCGGCCGGCGGTCCAGCTCAGGTAGAGGCCGATCGCGACCAGGCCGACGACGATCCAGATGAGGGTTTCGATCACGGGCGGAAAGGCTACCGGGGCGCCGGCTCGTCCCCTTCCCGCACCGACCGGTCACCGGCGAGCGGCACCCGGCCGCGGCGCGGACGAAGCGATCCGTTCCGGCCACCCGGGTACGGGGGATCCCCTCGTGCCGGCGGCGCGGGCCACCTCGTCCGGGAGCGGCCCCCCACGGCTTCGCCGCGCGCTCCGGTACGGCCTCAGTCCCGCCCGAGTCCCCACCGCGCGCGCAGCCCCAGCCGCTCGTCCGTGGCGACCGACGCCGCGCCGTCGGTGACCGTTTCGTAGACCGCCAGGATGTCCGCGCCGACGGTCGACCAGTCGAAGCGGCGGACATGGGCGCTGCCCCGCTCCCGCAGCTCCGCGCGCCGCACCGGGTCGCCGAGCAGCCGGACCGCCGCCTTGGCCAGGGCCTCGGCGTCCTCGTTGCCGAACAGTTCGCCCGCCGCCCCCTGGTCCAGCACCTGGGCGAACGCGTCCAGGTCGCTGGCCAGCACCGGAGCGCCCGCGGACATGGCCTCGACCAGGATGATGCCGAAGCTCTCACCGCCGGTGTTCGGCGCCACGTACACGTCCACGCTGCGCAGCAGCCGCGCCTTGTCCTCGTCGCTGACCATGCCGAGGAACTCCACGCGCTCCCGCATGCCTGCCGGGAGCGATGCGACGGCCTCCTCCTCGTCGCCCCGGCCCGCGACCAGCAGGCGGGTGCCGGGACGGGCCGCGAGGATCTTCGGGAGGGCCCTCATCAGCACGGGCAGGCCCTTGCGCGGCTCGTCGATCCGGCCGATGAACCCGATCGTGCCGCCCTGCCACTCCGGGTTCGGCTCGGCCTTGGCGAAGAAGTCGACGTCCACTCCGTTGGGGATGACGACCGCGTCGCCGCCCAGGTGCTCGACCAGCGTCCGGCGGGCGTACTCGCTCACCGCGATCCGCGCGCTGATCTTCTCCAGCGCGGGCTGGAGGATCGGGTACGCGGCGATCATCGCCCGCGACCGCGGGTTCGACGTGTGGAACGTGGCCACGATCGGGCCCTGCGCCGCCCAGCAGGACAGCAGCCCCAGCGACGGCGACGCGGGCTCGTGGATGTGGATCACGTCGAAGGTGCCGTCGTGCAGCCACCGCCGCACGCGTGCCGCCGACAGGAACCCGAAGTTCAGCCGGGCCACCGAGCCGTTGTACGGCACGGGGACCGCGCGGCCCGCCGACACGACGTACGGCGGCAGCGGCGTCTCGTCGTCGGCCGGGGCCAGCACCGACACTTCGTGGCCGAGCCGGATCAGGTGCTCTGCCAGGTCCCGGATGTGGAACTGGACGCCGCCCGGTACGTCCCAGGAGTACGGACAGACGATGCCGATCCTCACGCCTCGGGTCCCTTCGCGGGGTCCAGGTCGGCGAGCCACAGCCGCTGCAGCATGTGCCAGTCCTCGGGGTGGTCGGCGATCCCGGCGGCGAAGGCGTCGGCCAGCGCCTGCGTCATGACGGCGGACTTCTCCTTGCGCGTACCGGTCCGCGGCACGTCCACCGGCGGGTGCACGCGCCCCTTCATCACCGATGTGCCGTCGTACCAGAGCGTCGCGGGCAGCAGCAGCGCGCCGGTCTGCTGCGCGAGCATCGCGGGGCCGGCGGGCATCCGCGCCGTCTCGCCGAAGAACGTCACCTCGGCACCCGACGCCGACAGGTCCCGGTCGGCGACCAGGCACACCAGCCCGCCGGCCCGCAGCCGCCGCGCCAGTGTCCCGAACGCCGAGCCGCCGGTGTGCGGCAGGACCTCCATGCCGAGCGACTCCCGGTAGGCCACGAAACGGTCGTACAGCGTCTCGGGCTTCAGCCGCTCGGCGACCGTCGTGAACGGCACGCCCAGCGCACGGGTGGCCCACACGCCCGCCAGGTCCCAGTTGGCCAGGTGCGGCAGCCCCATGACGACGCCCTTGCCGGCCGCCAGGCCGTCCGTCAGGAGGTGCAGGTCCTCGATGTGCACCGCGTCCTTGACGCGTGCCGCGCTCCACTCAGGCAGCCGGAACGACTCCATCCAGTAGCGCATGTACGAGCGCATGCCGGCCTTCGACAGCTCCGCCAGCCGCTCCGGGGAGGCGTCCGGGACCACGCGCGCGAGGTTGGCCTCCAGCCGCAGCACCCCCTGGCCGCGCCGCTTCCACGCGGTGTCCGCGATGCGCCGGCCCAGCCCGGCCGCGACGGGCTCAGGCAGCCTCTTCACCGCGGTCCAGCCGAGCCCGTACAGCGCGTCGGTCAGCCGCTCGCCCACCGCCGTCACGTCGCCTCACTCCCCCTCGCGCCACCGGCAGCACCACCGGCCGCGTCCGCCTCGGCCGACTCGCGCCGCACGGTGACCACCCGCTGCCCCAGGGTCACCGCGGAGCCCACGGCGACCGCCCACAGGGCGATCGGCAGCAGCACCTGAACGCCCGGCACACCGAATCCGTGCAGTCCGGCGAGACCGGCCGCGACCAGTGACAGCACGAGGCGTTCCGCGCGCTCGACCAGCCCGTTGACGGCCACCGGCAGGCCGATCGACTCGCCCCGCGCCTTGGTGTACGACACCACCTGACCGCTGGCCAGGCAGAAGATGGCCACGGCACACAGCATGTCGTCGTCGCCCTTGCCGGCGTACCACAGCGCGAAGCCGCCGAAGATCGCACCGTCGGCGACCCGGTCCAGGGTCGAGTCCAGGAAGGCCCCCCAGCGGCTGGAGATGCCCGCCTGACGGGCCATGTTGCCGTCCACCAGGTCGGAGAAGACGAACAGCGTGATGACGATCGTGCCCCAGAAGAACTCCCCCCGGGGGAAGAAGACCAGCGCGCCCACCACCACGCCGGCCGTGCCGATGAGCGTCACGGCGTCGGGGCTGACCCCGCGGCGGAGCAGAAACGCGGCGAACGGTGTGAGAACACGCGTGAAGAATGCACGCGCGTACTTGTTCAGCATGGCCTTCCCGAGGGTCGGTGGGCCGTGCGGCCCCTACGGCCACCGGCTGGCCCATCGTAGCCAGGCAGCACCACCCGCCGGCCCCGGGCACCCCGCTCCCGTCGCGGTGTCGGACGTATGGACGCAACCTGGCCTGAGTGGAAAGCTCGAAAGACGACCGCGGGCACCGCCGGAGCTGCCCAAGGAGGCTCCCCCGCGCCCGCGCCCCCACCTCCACCGTGCACCCCGCGTGCACTCGCGATCGGGAGGAAGAATCATGGGCGACAAGGCGAACGCACACCCCGGGGCCGCCGGCAGGGCTATGACGGCCGACCAGCCCTCGTCGATACGGAACGTGGTGCTGGTCGGCCACAGCGGATCCGGCAAGACGACCCTCGTGGAGGCCCTCGCGCTGACCGCCGGAGCGGTCAACCGGGCGGGCCGGGTCGAGGAGGGCGGCACGGTCTCCGACTACGACGAGATCGAACACCGCCAGCAACGCTCCGTACAGCTGTCCCTCGTCCCCCTCGAATGGGGCGGGTACAAGATCAACCTGCTGGACACCCCCGGATACGCCGACTTCGTCGGGGAACTCAGGGCCGGTCTGCGCGCCGCGGACGCGGCCCTCTTCGTGGTTTCGGCCGCCCAGGAGGCCGACGCGGTCGCCGGGTCCTGCCGCATGGTGTGGGAGGAGTGCGCGGCGGTCGGCATGCCCCGCGCCGTCGTCGTCACCCACCTCGACACCGCGCGCGTCGACTTCGACGAGCTGACCCGGGTGCTGGCCCGGGTCTTCGGCGGCGACGCCCCCGACGCCATCCTCCCGCTCTACGTCCCCGTGCTGGGCCCCCAGGCGCCCGACGGGCACTCCCCCGCCACCGGTCTCGTGGGGCTCCTCACGCGGAAGGTCTTCGACTACGCGTCGGGCGAGCGGCGGGAGAACCCTCCCGAGGCCGCCCAGCTCCCGCTCATCGCGGGGGCCCGCAACCGCCTGATCGAGGGGATCATCGCCGAGAGTGAGGACGAGTCCCTGATGGACCGCTACCTCGGCGGCGAGGAGATCGACCTCAAGACCCTCATCGAGGACCTGGAGAAGGCCGTGGCACGCGGCTCCTTCCACCCCGTCCTCGCCGCCGCCCCCGCCGCACCCGGCGGACATCAGGGCCTGGGCACCGTCGAGCTGCTTGATCTGATCACCCGCGGCTTCCCCACCCCGCTGGAGCGGGAGGCCCCCGCCGTCACCAGCCCCCAGGGCGCTCCCCGTCCGGCGATCACCTGCGACCCGGACGGGCCGCTCGTGGCCGAGGTCGTCAAGACCTCCTCCGACCCCTACGTCGGCCGGATCTCCCTGGTACGGGTCTTCTCCGGGACGCTGCGCCCCGACGAGACCGTCCACGTGTCGGGGCACGGCCTGGCCGACCGGGGCCATGAGGACCATGACGTCGACGAGCGGATCGGCGCGCTGACCGCGCCGTTCGGCAAACAGCAGCGGCAGCTCGACCACTGCGTCGCCGGCGACCTGGCGTGCGTCGGGAAGCTGTCCCGTGCGGAGACCGGCGACACCCTCTCCGCCAAGGACGACCCGCTTCTGATGGAGCCCTGGACGATGCCCGACCCGCTGCTGCCGCTCGCCATCCAGGCGCACAGCAAGGCGGACGAGGACAAGCTGTCACAGGGGCTCTCCCGGCTCGTCGCCGAGGATCCGACGATGCGCCTGGAACAGAACCAGGACACCCACCAGGTCGTGCTGTGGTGCCTGGGCGAGGCCCACAAGGACGTCGCGCTGGAGCGCCTGCGCAGCCGCTACGGCGTCCAGGTCGACGTCGTGCCGCACAAGGTGTCGCTGCGCGAGACGTTCGCCGGACGGGCCTCGGGCCGCGGGCGGCACGTCAAGCAGTCCGGCGGGCACGGGCAGTACGCGATCTGCGAGATCGAGGTGGAACCGCTGCCGCCCGGCTCCGGCATCGAGTTCGTCGACAAGGTCGTCGGCGGAGCCGTACCGCGCCAGTTCATCCCGTCCGTCGAGAAGGGCGTACGCGCCCAGGCCGCCAAGGGCGTCGCCGCCGGCCACCCCCTCGTCGACGTGCGCGTCACGCTCCTGGACGGCAAGGCGCACTCGGTCGACTCCTCCGACGCGGCCTTCCAGACGGCCGGCGCCCTGGCGCTGCGCGAGGCGGCGGCCGACGCCCGCATCAACCTCCTCGAACCGGTCGCCGAACTCCAAGTCCTGGTACCGGACGAGTTCGTCGGCCCGGTGATGAGCGACCTTTCCGGCCGGCGCGGACGCGTCATCGGCACCGAACAGGCCGGTCAGGGACGGACGCTCGTACGGGCCGACGTACCCGAGATCGAGATCGGGCGGTACGCCGTCGACCTCCGCTCCCTCTCCCACGGAACCGGCCGCTTCGACCGCTCCTACGCACGCCACGAGGCGATGCCCCCGCAGGTCGCCGAGAAGGTCCGCGAACGCGTCGCGGCCTGACCGGAGTTCCCCGTACCGCCGCCCGCCCCACCCCCTGGGGCGGGCGGTATCGCGCCGTCCGCCGACGCGCGGCCCACGTCCTCGATAGGCTGGAGTGCCCCGCTCACCAGGTGTGCCGGGCACGGGGGTTGGGAACAGACCGCAGTGCGGACAGACGCGGCGATGGGGGCGGCGAAGTGACAATGGACAGTTTCGGTCCCGGAGCGCAGGTCCCGCTCCAGGGCTCGGCCGGGCAGACCGTGGCGACGCACGCGCTGGCCTCTGCCGCGTACCGGGAGAACGTCGACGTCGAGGAGATCCTCAAGGCCAACAACGAGTGGCACGAGTCGACCGTCACCAAGGGCAGGTTCTCGCTCTTCAAACCGACCCTCGGCGAGGCGTTCTCCCGCGCCGTGCAGGTCCGGATGCTCGGCGGCGCCCGCAAACCGCTCATCCAGTCCTTCGGCACCGATCCCCAGCCGGTCGTGGAGCACTGTCTGGCCGCCTCCAACATCCGCAAGCAGCGGGACACCCGGCTGACGCTCATCACCGTGCTCTTCGGGGTGCTGTTCCTGCCGGGCATGCTGGTGTGGCTGACCGTCTTCCAGCTGCGCCGCACCCTCGCCGCCGGTACGGCCGGCAAGCGCTCCGGCGCGCTGGGCACCCTGCTGCTCGTCGGGGTGGGCATCCTGGCCGCCCTGTTCCTCTTCAAGCTGCCGTTCACCGGTTTCCTCGCGCTCTACCTCCGCGCCATGTTCGTCGCCCCGGTGATCGGCTGGTTCCTGGCCAAGCGGATCTGCGAATCGACCGCGAAGGACCTGCGGGCCCGCTGGGAGTCCCTGCTCAGCGGCGGTGGCGGCATCGGCCCAAAGATCCCCGAAGCGGTGCCGCACGACCCCAACGAGACCGCCGCCGAGGAGCTGCGCCTCCAGCTGGAGAAGCTCACCGCCGAGCAGCGTTCCAACGTCGTCTTCTACGCCGGACCCAAGGGCATCCTCGGCATGGGGACCCGCTGGGGCAGCTGGCACCTCGCCGAGGAACTCGTCCCGAAGGAGGGCAAGGAGATCCACGCCTTCCGCACCTGGGACGTGATCCGCCCCATCCACGACGAGCTCAAGCTGCTGGAGCGCGGCACTCTCAAGACCGGGTTCCCCACCCCGTCCGTGAAGCACTGGATCGTCACCCCCGTCGGGGAGGGGGCCAAGGAGGTCGCCCGGCCGGAGGGCGAGGACGTCGTGGCGTACCAGGTGAAGCCGCACGAGATACAGCGCGTCTGCAACGAGAACCAGTTCGGCAAGGGCAACCGCCACTACCTGGGCGTGCAGTTCGTGCTGTGGGACGGCCAGCTGGTCCTCACGATGATGGTCACCGTCACGGCGCTCCTGCACACGCTGCGCATCGAGGTCACCGGGCACGCCCTCGGCCCCGTGCACGGCCTGTTCATGACGAAGCCGGAGCCCAAGAAGAAGGTGGTCTCGAAGACCGTACGGTTCTGGGAGACCAAGGAGATCCCGCTGCCGCTGATCGACAACGACGAGGTGGTGCGCCTCGCGGTCCGGGCGCCGCTGACCTGGTTCCCGCCGGTGCTGGACTTCCTCGGCGGCAAGCTGGTCCTGCCGGAGCCCTTCGGGCTGCGGCACGCCTGGGCCTCCCAGCCCTGGCGCCACCGTTTCATGGCCGACGACGCCATCCGCGCGGCGACCCCGGTCATGCGGGCGGTGCACACCGCGACCATCAAGATGCTCGACGAGCACGGCGTGGACACCGAGCGCTTCGCCAACCGGTCGATGGTCCTCAGCGGCAGCGTCCAGGACCCGATGCCGAAGAAGGCGGACACGTACGACGCGTGACGCGGGCGCCGCGATGGGCCGGGCGCCACGCGTCGCGGCGGCGCACCGGGCGTCGCGCGGCTAGGCGGTGGGCCAGGCGTCGGCGAGCATCCGCCTGGTGTCGCCGAGGAGCTGCGGCAGCACCTTGGTGTGGCCGACGACCGGCATGAAGTTGGTGTCACCGCCCCAGCGCGGGACGATGTGCTGGTGCAGGTGGGCGGCGATGCCGGCCCCGGCCGCGCTGCCCTGGTTGAGCCCGATGTTGAAGCCGTGCGCCCCGGACGCGGTCCGCAGCGCGACCATCGCCTGCTTGGTCAGCAGCGCCAGCTCGGCCGTCTCGGCGTCGTCCAGCTCCGTGTAGTCGGCGACGTGCCGGAAGGGGACGATCATCAGGTGCCCGCCGTTGTACGGGTACAGGTTGAGCACGGCGTACACCGTCTCACCCCGCGCGACGACGAGGCCGTCCTCGTCCGACTTGGCCGGGATGGCGCAGAACGGACAGCCGTCGTCGGCGCCGGGGCCGGTCGGCTTGTTCTCCCCCTGGATGTACGCCATCCGGTGGGGCGTCCACAGGCGCTGGAACGCGTCAGGCGTCCCGACTCCGATCTGCTGCTCCGGCTCAGTCGTCATGCGAGCCAGCATATTCGCTGGCGGTGGAGCGAGAACCGAGGGGCGGCCCCGTCGATCGGGACCGCCCCTCGGCATCGTGCGTCACACCTGGACGCGACGCTCCACGACGTCCGCGAGCTTCGCCAGCGCCTGGTCACGCGGAACGCCGTTCTCCTGCGAACCATCGCGGTAGCGGAAGGAGACGGTACCCGCGGCCATGTCGTCGTCACCGACGATGATCATGAACGGGACCTTCAGCTTCTGGTGGTTGCGGATCTTCTTCTGCATCCGGTCCGAGGAGGCGTCCACCTCTACCCGCAGGCCCTTCCTCTTCGCCTCGGCGGCGAACTCCCGCAGGTACTCGACGTGGGCGTCACCGATCGGGATGCCGACCGCCTGCACGGGGGCCAGCCACGGCGGCATGGCGCCCGCGTAGTGCTCCAGCAGCACCGCGAAGAACCGCTCGATCGAGCCGAACAGCGCGCGGTGGATCATGACCGGCCGCTGGCGGGAGCCGTCCGGGGCGGTGTATTCCAGGTTGAACCGCTCGGGCAGGTTGAAGTCGAGCTGGACGGTCGACATCTGCCAGGTCCGGCCGATGGCGTCCTTCGCCTGGACCGAGATCTTCGGGCCGTAGAAGGCCGCGCCGCCCGGGTCCGGGGTCAGCGGCAGCCCCTGCTTCTCGGCCACCTGCCGCAGGGTCTCGGTGGCCTCCTCCCAGATCTCGTCCGAGCCGACGAACTTCTCCGGGTCCTTGGTGGACAGCTCCAGGTAGAAGTCGTTCAGGCCGTAGTCGCGCAGCAGGTTCAGGACGAAGGTGAGCGTCTTGTCGAGCTCCTCCGCCATCTGCTCCTTGGTGCAGTAGATGTGCGCGTCGTCCTGGGTGAAGCCGCGGGCGCGGGTCAGGCCGTGCACGACGCCGGACTTCTCGTACCGGTACACCGTCCCGAACTCGAACAGGCGCAGCGGCAGCTCGCGGTAGGACCGGCCGCGCGCGTCGAAGATCAGGTTGTGCATCGGGCAGTTCATGGGCTTGAGGTAGTAGTCCACGCCCTCGTCGAGCTGCATGGGCGGGTACATGCCGTCGGCGTACCAGTCCAGGTGACCGGAGGTCTCGAAGAGGCGGCCCTTGGTGGCGTGCGGGGTGTAGACGAACTCGTACCCCTCCTCCTCGTGGCGGCGGCGCGAGTAGTCCTCCATGACCCGGCGGATGATGCCGCCCCTGGGGTGGAAGACCGCGAGGCCGGAGCCGATCTGGTCCGGCACGGAGAACAGGTCCAGTTCGGTGCCCAGGCGGCGGTGGTCGCGCTTCTCGGCCTCGGCGAGGAAGTCCAGGTGGGCCTTCAGCTCGTCCTTGGACGGCCACGCGGTGCCGTAGATGCGCTGGAGCATCGGGTTCTTCTCGCTGCCGCGCCAGTACGCCGCGGCGTTGCGCATCAGCTTGAACGCCGGGATGTTCCGGGTGGTGGGCAGGTGGGGGCCCCGGCAGAGGTCCTTCCAGCACAGCTCGCCGGTCTTGGCGTCGAGGTTGTCGTAGATGGTCAGCTCGCCGCCGCCCACCTCGACGTCCGCGCCGTCGTCGCTGGACGCGGACCCCTTGATGCCGATGAGCTCCAGCTTGTACGGCTCGCCCGCCAGCTCCTCGCGGGCGGCCTCGTCGGTCACCACGCGGCGGGAGAAGCGCTGCCCGCGCTTCTGGATCTCCTGCATCTTCTTCTCGATGGCCTTCAGGTCATCGGGGGTGAAGGGGCGCTCGACGTCGAAGTCGTAGTAGAAGCCGTCCTTGACCGGCGGGCCGATGCCCAGCTTGGCCTCGGGGAACAGCTCCTGCACGGCCTGCGCCATGACGTGCGCGGTGGAGTGGCGGAGGATGTTCAGGCCGTCCTCGGAGGAGATCTCCACCGGCTCGACGGTCTCGCCGTCGGCGATCTCGTACGCCAGGTCCTTCAGCTCGCCCGCGACCCGGGCGGCGACGACGGTGCGCTCACCGGTGAAGAGGTCGGCGGCAGTAGTGCCCGTCGTCACCACGCGCTCTTCCCGCTCGGAATCGCGTTGGATGATCACACGGACGTCTGACACCGGTCTCTCCTGACTGAAGGGGCAGCGCGCCGCATGACGTATGGCGACGGCCAGACGTCATGGTACCGAGCCGCCGGGCCCGGCCGCGAAACGGTTTCCCCCGCTCCGGGGCTCACTCCGCGGGCCCGCACGCCTCCCCGAAGTAGCCCGGGGCCTCGTGGAGGGACTTCATCAGCCGGTCCCGCTCCGCCTCGTCGACCTGCACCGGGACGACCCCCGAGGCGTCGGTCAGACGCCGGAAACCGCCTCGGCTCTCCAGCCTGCCCACCACCCGGATGGGCAGCCCGACCAGGTGCGCGTGCCCGGCCGTGCGGTACGACTCCTCGTCCAGCGCCACCCGTACGTACGGCACCTCCGCCCCGGCCAGCACCCGCAGCCGCACCGTGCCCGCGCCCCGCGGCCCCGACCGGCGCATCCGCACCACGGTCCCGGTGACGCGGACCGGCACGGACGGCTCGTCCTGGAGGTAGCGGGCGCCCGCCTCGCGCAGCGCGGGAAGGTCGCCCGGCGAGAACTCGACCGGCTCCGGCCGGGCCGCGCACCCCTCCGGCACGCCCGCGGCGGGCGCCCACGCCAGGGCGATCCGGGCACCCTCCGTACCGCGCACCAGGGAGACGAGTGCCTCGGTCAGCTCCCGGCTCACGCCCGCGGCGACGGCCGAGTCGAACGCCTCCTGCCTGCCGGTCGCCCGCTGGTAGTCGACGGCCTCACGCGCGGCGTGCAGGGCGTGGTGGAGCCGCGCGGTGACCGCCCGGCCGGGGTCGACGGGCACGAACGCGGTGAGGCCGCGCCCGCCCTGCACGTTGCCCACCAGGACGCCCTCCAGCGACGCCTGGGCCTGCCGCCGGTGCCGGGCGCCGTGGTAGCCGGTGCGCCCGCGCGCCGCGAGGGCGCCGGCCAGCAGGACCTGCCGGGCGGCGGAGCGCAACTGCTCCTGCACGGTCCACGCCGCGGTGCCCGAGGGTCCCTGGGGGACGTCCCGCCACCAGCGGACCTCGTCGCTCGGCACGGTCAGGCCGACGAGGACCTCGCGCGCCGAGGGCGCGGCGCAGCGGGAGAGGGCGGCGATGGCCTCGCCGACGAGGTCCTCGCAGTCGGGGAAGGCGCGGCTCTCGGGGACCAGGAGACTGGTCGCGCCGGGGCCGGGTGGGGTCCAGCGGCTGTAGCGGCCGGCGGCTCCGCCCCGGCGGCGCCAGCCGTGCCGGTCCAGCAGGGCGGCGAGGACCCCGGGGTCGACCTGGGCGGGGTCCAGGGGGCCGGCGTGGCCCGGCGGACCGGGCACGGACGTACCGGGCACGGACCTGGGGTGCGGCCGCATGGGCTCGTCGATCGGCCGGTGCATCAGGGTCTTCCTCCCGCCCCGACCCGGGTCATGATCTCGCAGAGCGCCCGGTCGTCGAATATCCGATTCGTTGGTATGCGCACGGTGGTGCGGCGCCGGCCGGTGACCGGGTGGCCCGCGAGGTTGGTCCAGTAGCAGCAGTGCCTCAGGTCGAGACGGTCGTGACCGGCACTCAGCCAGTCCTCCCGGGTCCGGGGGACGATCATCACGACCAGGATCTTGTGCACCGAGACGGGCGTGCGGGCCAGCTTCACCAGGTGGTCGTTGTCGAGGGTGAAGGAGAACGTGGGTCCCGCCGGACGGGGCGGGATCTGGTAGGTGCACTTGAGCTGCACCTTGATGGTGACTTCGTCGTCCACGGTGTGCCCGGGGGCGCTGTGGCTGACGTGCCAGTCGATGCCGTTGTCCGGAAAGGGCTGGGAGAGCGAGCACCCGGCGGCCGCCGCGACCGCGTGGAGGTAGCCCACCTGAAGGGTTTCCATGCAGGCGGTGGTGGCGAGTGCGCCCCGCAGCGGTGCGACGTGCCGGGGAAGCAGCCCGCCGGGTTCGGGCTGCGCGAGCGCCATGGCTCCTCATGCCTTCCCGGGCCGACGACGGGGTGTCAGTTCGACTGCCCCTCACCTGTGTTGTCACCACGTTGCGTACGGTGCAAACGGCGCGGGTATCACCGTTTCGGGCAGGGGGATCACGCCATCTGCCGGGCACGCGCGAGGAGTTCGGGGTATGACGCTCTGGTACGAGGGGCCCCTGGCCGCATTCGACACGGAAACCACGGGAGTCGACGTCGAGGAGGACCGCATCGTGTCCGCCGCCGTCGTCGTGCAGGACGCCGCGGGCGGGCGGGTCCGGGCCACCCGGTGGCTGGTGAATCCGGGCATACCGGTGCCGCCCGCTGCGACCGAGGTGCACGGGCTGACGGACGATCACCTGCGGCGCAACGGCCGCTGGCCCTCGCCCGTCGTGGAGGAGATAGCGCGGCAGCTCGCCGAGCACTGCGCGGCGGGCCGGCCGCTGGTGGTGATGAACGCGCCGTTCGACCTGACACTTCTGGACCGGGAACTGCGCCGGCACCGCGCCTCGTCGCTCTCCCGCTATCTCCAGCACGCCCCGATGTGCGTCCTGGACCCTCGGGTGCTGGACAAGCACCTGGACCGGTACCGCAAGGGCCGCCGCACGCTGACCGACCTGTGCGCGCAGTACGGGGTCGCGCTGGAGGGCGCGCACGACGCGGCGGCGGACGCGACGGCGGCGCTGGAGGTCGTCCGGGCGGTGGGGCGCCGGTTCGCGTCCCGGCTGGAACGGCTCTCGCCGGCGGAACTGCACACGCTTCAGGCGGCGTGGCACGCCGCCCAGGCGCGCGGACTTCAGGCCTGGTTCGCGCGCAACGGCTCGGAGGAGGCCGTGAACACGGCGTGGCCGCTGCGCCCGGAGCTGCCGGCGGCGGCGTGACGCGGACGCGGGCCGGCAAGCGCGAAGGCCGGTCCGTGAGTCACGGACCGGCCTTCCCCGGTGGGCGATACTGGGTTCGAACCAGTGACCTCTTCGGTGTGAACGAAGCGCTCTCCCACTGAGCTAATCGCCCGGGAACGCACTGAACCATACAGGTCCCGGCCCGTGTCGTTCAAACCGCACGCACGTGCGCGGCCAGCCCCCGGCGGCCGGCCCGCATCATCAGGGCGTGGTTGGCGCGGAGGAGCGGCCGGGCCGGCAGCGCGAGGCGGCGCAGCAGGGGCCGCCGGACGTCGACCTCCTGCTCGTAGAGGGCGCGAGTGCGCCCCGGCGCGGGCGAGGTGAGGGTCCAGCGGGCCCACCCCTCCAGGTCTCCGCCGAGCGCGGTCTCCAGCACGCGGGCGACCGGGTCCCGGCGCCGTTCGGTGAGGGTGACGACGATGTCGTACGGGAGGAAGGACCGCACGCGGGCGGTGCCCGAGTGCTCGTCGAGCCGGGTCGCCTCGCGCACCTGCGGCCACCAGGCGGGGTAGTCCTCCGGGCGGTCCAGCACGGCGTAGACGGTGTCCGGCGGAGCCGGCAGCTCCCAGACGCTGCGGAAGCGGTAATGGCACCAGTTCATGGTCGAAGTGTGCTCGCCGGGCCCGTACCTACGCCTCGCCTGAGTACCTACGCTCATGCCGTGCCGTGTGGGACGGGCCACACTCCGCTCATGAACAATGTGCCGTCACCGGCGGAAGAGCTGGTGGTCCTGGATCGTGAGCTGGCGCGACTCGACGCCCACCGGGCGCGGTTGCTGGCCCGCAGGGCGTGGCTGCTGAGCGTGCTGTACGCGCCGGCCGCCGTGGTCCCCCCGTCGCGTCCCGCCGCCGAGACCACGCCACGCGGCGCGCAGAACGTGCTGCTGACGCTGGGCGGGGTGCTGCTGGCGGTCGCCGCGGTCGCCTTCACACTGGTCGGCTGGGGGCACTTGGGCATCGGTGGCCGCGCCGCGGTACTCGCCGCGGTGACGTCCGGGGCGCTGCTCGCTCCGGTCGCGCTGCTGCGCCGCCGGCTGGTGTCGACGGCGGAGGCGGTGGCGTCGGTCGGGCTGCTGCTGACGGTGCTGGACGCGTACGCGGTGCACCGGGTGGGGCTGCCGGGCGTCGGTGCGGCGGGGTACGCGGCGGTCGCCTCGGCGGCGCTGGCGGCGCTGTGGGCGGCGTACGGCACGGCGGTCGGCGGGCTGCGGGTGCCGGGGCCGGCGGCGGTGGTGGCGGGTCAACTCCCGTTGCCCATGTGGGCGCTGGCGTCGGAGGCCGGTGCGCCGGCGGTGTGCTGGGCACTGCTGGCCACGGCGGGACTCGACGTGGCGGTCGCGGTGCGGGTGCGGGCGGGCGCCGGGGTACGGGTGGTGGCCGGTGCGGCCGCCGGTGTGTCGGGTGGCGCGGCGGTGCTGGTCGCCGCCTGGTTCTCGGCGGTGGGCGGGGGCGCCGGATGGGCCGTGCTGCTGCTGGCGGCCGCGGGGCCGGCGGGGTACGCGGCGTGGCGGGTGGCGGCCGGGGCGGGGTCCTGGTCGGTGGCGTGGGCGGTCGTGGCCGGTGCGGTGGCGGTGGCCGGTGGCGGTGGCCTGGTGCGGGAGGCGGTGCCTCGGGAGTGGGCGGTGCCGGCGTACCTGGCCGCCGCGGTGGCCGTGTGGGTGGTGGCGGGGCGCGGTGGGGTGCCGCGTGGGGTGCGGCGCGGCCTGACGGGCGCGTCGGCGGGGGCGCAGGCGCTGGCGGTGGTGTGGGCGCTGCCTCAGGTGGCGGCCGCTTCGGTGGGTGTCCTGCCGGGCGTCCCGTGGGCGGTGGTGGCGGTGCCGGTGACGGTCGCCGGGGTGCTGGCGTCGCTGCGACTGCGGCCGGCGCGCTGCGGGGCGCTCGCCCTGGCCTGGACGGCGGGGTGCGCTCTGCCCGGTGCGCTGTCGCTGCCGTACGCGGCCACGCCGGTGGCCCGGCTCCTGCTGACGGCCGGGTTCCTGGTCCTGGCGGTGCGCCCGGCGCCGCTGACCGTCCGGCTGCCGGAGGCGCGGGAGGCCGAGGGCGCGCTGGGGGACGTCGCTCTGGGCGGGGCGCTGCTGGGCGGGCTGCTCGCCGCCGCCGGGGCGTGGGGTACGGGGGCGGAGGCGGTCGCGGTCCTCGGGGTGCTGGTGGGGCTCCTCGCGGGCGGGGCTTTCGCCGGGCACGGCACCCGCCGCACGGTGATGGCGTGCGCCGCGGTGGTGGCGGCGACCGGCTGTGTGGGTGCCGTCGCCGCCGCGGCGGAGCTGCCGGTCCACCTGACGGGGATGGCGCTGCTGGCCGTGCCGGTGGCGACGGTGGCGGTCGGGGCGGGCCTGCGGCGCCACCCGGTCGCCCTGCCGGTGGAGCTGGCCGGCGCCGCGACCGGAGCCGTCGCGGTCGGGCTGGCGTCGGCCCGCCCGGCCGTCCTGGCGCTCGCGCTGGCCCTGTGCGGCGTGCTGGCGGCGGCCACGGCGGTTCGCCCGGAGCGGCGCCCCGCGGCCGGGTACGCGGCCACCGCGCTGTTCGTGGCGGCGACCTGGGTGCGGCTGGCCGCCTCGGGGGTGTCGTTCCCGGAGGCGTACGCGCTCCCGGTGGCGGTGCCCGCGCTCGTGGTGGGCGTGGTGCGCAGGCAGCGCGACCCGGGGGCGTCGTCGTGGGCGGCGTACGGCCCGGGTCTGGGCACGGCTCTGGTGCCGAGCCTGTTCGCGGCGTGGGCGGACGCGGGCTGGCCGCGTCCGCTGCTGCTCGGTCTGGTGGCGCTGGCCGTCACGCTGGCCGGGGCCCGGCTGCGTTTGCGGGCGCCGCTGCTGCTGGGCGGGGCGGTGCTGGCCCTTGACGGGCTGCACGAGCTGGCGCCGTACGTCGTCCAGGCGGTCGGCGCGCTGCCCCGCTGGCTGCCGCCCGCGCTGGCCGGGCTGCTGCTGCTGGCGGTGGGCGCGACGTACGAGCAGCGGCTGCGCGATGCCCGGCGGCTGCGGGAGACCCTGGGCCGGATGGGCTGACGCCGGGGGGACGCCGAAGGCCCCGGAGACGGGGTCTCCGGGGCCTTCGAGCCGGGTGGTGGGCGATACTGGGTTCGAACCAGTGACCTCTTCGGTGTGAACGAAGCGCTCTCCCACTGAGCTAATCGCCCGGGCGCACCGCAAACATTACCGCATGTCAGCGATGCTCCCGACCACCTCGGGCCGGGTCACGCGCTCACTTGTCGATGTTCCAGGGCATGGCGAACCCGTACTTCCACAGGTACACGCCGACCAGCGCGGCCATGATCACCAGACCGACCGTGGTCAGGATGATGTTGCGCCGCCGGACCTTCGGGTCGAGGGCTCGCTGTGCCGCCTCGGTCACCTTCCGCTTCGTCCAGCGGAGCACCAGCTGCGCCCAGACGAACTCGGTCGCCCAGATCGCCATGCCGCCGAAGATCACGACCCAGCCGGGCCCCGGCAGTACCAGCATCGCGACACCGGCCGCCACGACGGCCAGGCCGACGACGAAGACGCCGAGCTGCCAGCTGACGTGGAGCGTCCTGCGCGCCTTGATGAACTCGGGCGCCCGCGAGCCGAGAGCCGGTTCGGCGGTCACCTCCTCCGTCACGTCCCCCGTCGCGGGCGCTGTGGTCGCCGCTCGGGCGACCTTTTCCCGCTCGTCACTCTCCGCGTTCATGAGGCCCAACCTACCCGACGTTCCCCAGGTACCGGAATGGACACATAACTGCCGCTTGCACACCGCCATACGAGGTACCTCAAGGGCCACAAAACAGACAGAGGGGTTTACAACGGCACCGTAGGTGGCATGTCGATTTCGCCGACGTGCGAATCCCCGAGCGCACACTGAGCGAAAGGCCCTGGCGCTTATGAACACCACGGTCAGCTGCGAGCTGCACCTGCGCCTCGTTGTGTCGAGCGAGTCCTCACTGCCTGTACCGGCGGGCCTGCGGTATGACACGGCCGATCCCTACGCCGTGCACGCCACCTTCCACACCGGAGCCGAGGAGACGGTCGAGTGGGTGTTCGCCCGCGACCTTCTCGCCGAAGGGCTACACCGCCCCACAGGCACCGGCGACGTCAGAGTCTGGCCGTCCCGCAGCCACGGTCAGGGCGTCGTCTGCATCGCGCTGAGCTCCCCGGAGGGCGAAGCCCTGCTGGAAGCCCCGGCGCGCGCACTGGAGTCGTTCCTGAAGCGGACCGACGCCGCGGTGCCGCCCGGCACCGAGCATCGTCACTTCGACCTCGACACGGAGCTCTCGCACATCCTGGCCGAAAGCTGAGGTCAGGCCGCCGACCGCACGGCGCCGTCCGACTCGGGGCGACGGCGCCGCGCGGAGAGCTCGTACGGCCGTGAGCGGCCGTGTACGGCGACACCGGCGCCGTCACCGCGGACACCACCGCGGCGGCGGCGCCGGTGCGCGTTCCGGCCACCGGCACCCCCTCCGGCCCCTCCGCCCCGGACACCGCCCGGGCGCCCCGCGGGCGAGCCGCTAGAGTCGGCGCAATCCGGCGGGCGCCCGCCCGCGACAGGCCAGGGAGGGAATCGTGCTGATCCCCCACGACACCCGGATCGCGCTCGACACCGTCGTCGACCTGATGAACACCGCGCCGGAAGGCGGACGGGGCGACGGCCTCGGGGACGTCCCGGCGCTGTACGCCTTCGTACGGAGCCACGAGATCAGCGGTGTCGGTGAGCTCGGCGAACCGGACCTGCGGGCCGTGCGCGGCGTGCGAAATCGATTCGCCGACGTCTTCGCGGCGCCCGACGCCCGTACCGCGGCCGAGCTGATCAACCAGCTGGTGGCCGGGGCGGGGACGACACCGCAGCTCACCGACCACGACGGCTACGACTGGCACGTGCACTACTTCGCGCCCGGCGCGTCGGTCGCCGACCACCTGGCCGCCGACTGCGGCATGGCACTGGCGTTCATCGTGGTCGCCGGGGAACAGGACCGCCTGCGCCGCTGCGAGGCGCCGGACTGCGGACGGGCCTTCGTCGACCTGTCGCGCAACCGCTCGCGGCGGTACTGCGACAGCCGTACCTGCGGTAACCGGCTCCATGTGGCGGCGTACCGGGCCCGCCGCAAGGAGGCGGCGGCCGGCTGAGCCGGGTGCGTCAGCGGGCGCTCAGAGCACGAACAGGTCGTGCACGGCGGCCATCAGCAGCAGGCAGCCGATCACCGCCAGGAAGATCATCAACGGCGGCTGGGAGAGCGCGAAAAGACATCCGCGTCGCTCCTCGAGGGTGGTGTCGGCGGCATCGGTGGGGGCGGGGGACGACTCCCGCGAGGTTTCCAGCATCTCGCGGCCGATCATGGCGCAGCGCGGCGGTCCGTGAACGGCGAACGCGGAGTATTGGCGGGGCAGTTCACCCCTTCCCGTGGTTCCTGGGCGATGCCCTGCGGTCAGATCCCGTGCTTCTTGAGGATCGCCTCGATGTCGCTGAAGTCGTCGGAGGGCTTCGCCGTGGCACGGCCGGCGGCTCCCGGCGAGGGGGCGGACGCGGCCGGCGCGACCGCCGCGCGCCCGTCCTGACGGCCCTTGGCGGCAGCGCGCTCCTCGCGGACCGCGCGCGGGGCGCCGCCCCTGCGCCGCTCGACCGCCCGGGCCGTCGTGAACAGCAGCCAGGACAGGCCCAGGACACCGAACCCGGCCCACGCCACCGGGCTGAACGCGGTCCCGGCCAGCCACTCCACGACCCCGGTCATCACCAGCCCGACCGGAACCAGCGCGTACGCGGCGATCCGGACGGCGGCCAGGAACCTCCTGCGGTACGCGGTGATCGCCGCGATGCCCAGCCCGGCCGCGGAAACAGCGGAGCAAATCGTCTCGGCAAGCATCCGGTCCTCCAGGCGGCGCGGGGCGGTACGTCCCTTCCATCGTGCACCGTGAGGGCCCACCGGGGCCATGGCGCCCACCGGCCCAGCAGCGGATCTCCGGGACATCTCCGGGAGGCCCTCCTCCCCAGGTCCCGGTTGGGATGACGCCCGTCCGGCTGGGACACTGCCCCCATGAACGACTCCACCACCGACCGCACCGCACCGCCCGTCGTCCTCGACGTCTGGTGCGAGCTCCAGTGCCCCGACTGCCACGCCGCCCTGGACGACCTGCGCGCACTGCGCGCCCGGTACGGGGACCGCCTGGAGGCACGGCTGCGGCACTTCCCGCTGGAGAAGCACCGGCACGCGTACGCCGCCGCACAGGCCGCCGAGGAGGCGATCGAGCAGGGCCGGGGCTGGCCCTACGCGGAGGCGGTGCTGGCCAGGACCGAGGAGCTGGCGGCGAAGGGGGAACGCGTCCTGATCGACACGGCGCGCGAACTCGGCCTGGACGCCGAGGAGTTCGACACGGCGCTCATCGACGGCCGCCACCTGCTGATCGTCGACGCCGACCAGGCCGAAGGCAAGGCGATCGGCGTCACCGGCACCCCGACGTACGTGATCGGCGGCGAGCGGCTGGACGGCGGCAAGAGCCAGGAGGGGCTGCGCGAGCGCGTCGAGGAGATCGCCGACCGCCTGCTGGCCGGGCGGGACGACTCCGCCGCGTCCTAGGTGTGCTGTCCCGCGAAGGCCCGCCCGGCCCGCGACGTCCTGCGGCCGGACGCGGAGACGTCCCGGACACGACCTAGAGCAGCGGCTTGAACCAGTGGATGTGGGTCGCCCGGTAGCCGAGCGACCCGTAGAGCCGCAGGGCCCGGGTGTTGTCGGCGAAGACGTGCAGGCCGATGCGGCGCTCCCCCGCCCCCAGGGCCAGCCGCTCGGCGTACAGCATCAGGGCACGCCCGTACCCCTGGCCGCGCAGGGCGTCGGCGACCTCGATGTCGTACACGAACGCGGCCTCCTCCCCGGAGGGCCACTCCATCCGGCCGGTCCACAGGTGCCCGACGGGGACACCGTCCCGGACCGCGACGTGGAGGGCGGCGCCCTCGGTGGCGAGACCGTCCGGCAGATGGCGGCGACGGCTCGCCTCGGCCTGCGTCCTCGCCCGGTCCTCCGGTACGCCGTGCTCGGCCCAGCTGCGGGCGAACCGCTCCACGGAGCGGTCCGCCCACCGCTCGAACTCCGCCTCCTTCATCGGCCGGACCTCGATCCGCGCCGGCGGCCCGGGAGGCGGACCGGTGAGGTCCTTGGCCAGCGTGCGGCTGCGCTCGGTGTAACCGAGGGCGGTCGCCATGCGCAGCGCGGCCTCGGCGCTCACCGGTACGGAGGCGGTGACCTGGTCGCAGCCCCAGCCGCGCAGCACCTCCTCGGCGGCGAGCGCGGCGACGGTGCCCCGGCCGCGTCGTCGGTCCGGCTCGTCGATGCCGAGCGAACGGATCACCCCGGTGGCGCGCCGTCCGGCCCCGGGGAGGGTGCCGAGTTCGACGGCGCCCACGCGGCGGCTGTTGACACAGACGTCGTAGGTGCGCGATCGGGCGCCGTCGGGGATCTGCTGGAGCGGCCCGGCCGGCCGCAGGGTGGTGGTCATCGGGAGTCCTTAAGAATGTTGGCGGTCCGGGAGGACCGGGTGTGGCTGATCGGGCGTTGCCCTCGATGGCTCCAGGAGAATGGCCGCCCGG